>JBAUHD010000058.1:0-9364 GCA_049680085.1 Acidobacteriaceae bacterium | reverse complement strand
ACCATGTATTATGCTTCGGTATATACGTTAGCGTCGGTGAAAACCCGAAACTGGCCACCGGAATCGGGACACCATCAATCGGGACGAACATCACAGATAACGGGATAAAAGTGGAGGCTGAATAAGCAGAGTTCTTCAAGAGACCATTTTGAGATGTATTACCAGCTGTTTCCTTTTGGTAATCCTCATTGCGATCGTGAGCTTCTTGCCGATCAAGCGACCGTATTTCGGCCTGCTGCGTATTTGTGGTCCATTCGCCCCATCGGAATTTATTCTTTGCACTTACCGCGAGATCCTTGGCCGCATTCGCAGCACGACAAGCCCAAGTGAATCCCTTCCAGCAAAGCCCCTCAAGGTCTACCACAGTTAGAGGCTTGTTTCCGACGTAACTGTAGAGGTTAAAGCTCTGCGGATCAGCAAGGTTGGCATACCTTAAGCCCGAAGGATCAGGCGACAGCCATCGTCCCATCGAAGACGCATAGTAGCGATACTTGAAGTAGTCGAGTCCTGATTCGGTGTCTCGTTCTTTGCCGGTGAAGTGTTGTTCCGTGGCATCGGCGAGGCTTCCGTTTGAAGCTAGTCCATTGCCATAGGGAAGTTGGAAGAAGCGCGTGCTCTGGCCGTCTGGAGTGATCTCGGCTCGCTTGGTCCCCAGCCAATCGCTGAGGGCGAAATAGGTTTCGGTGCCATTGTAGGTTGCCAGCAGGCTCCCGTTGTCAAAAACGTTGGTGTGTTGCCAACTGCTGGAATAATTGCCGTAAGTTCCAGTCACCGCCATTTCCGAGACTTGCTCACCGCCTGGGCCAAGCACATAGCTTGCCGTCATGGTGAAGCCGGCGGTTAGAGGATTGCAAGTCCAGGCAGAGATGGTCCCCTTGCCAACCCGAAAACCATCCGGCCCGTAAACGTAGCCCATCATCGGACCGTAATTCCCGGCAACCGCAACGTTCTGATACGCGCACAGCCTCCCTTCGCCATCGTACAAATATCGGTTGACGCCATCGCTCAACACATTTCCCGCCGCGTCTTGGCCCCGCGGTTCCTGTCCGCGTCGTAGATGTAGCCGGTCGCCCCTGTGATGCAATTGAAGGTTTACCCCCGAATGTCCCCCACACAAGGAAAAGCGGCTTGTGTGGGCCACCTGTGATGTTTCAAGACGTTGTTCCTCTTCTTAAGAGAAATAGAGAGCAGCCGTCGGGGCGGTTGTTGCACCATTGGCTATCGTTGCTGAATCAATGACATACGCCTGACTCGGCGAGCCGTATCTCCTTCTCCGGACTTTCCGTGAAGAGAATCCGCCCTTCCCTGTCTGCTTGAACTCGGTCCGGCCCAGGTCGCGTTCTGAAAATCAGCACTCGTTTTTTCCTGAAAAGAAGCGCATCATAGTGGGCAACGACGTTCGTTCGATTCGCGGAGGTTTCCGTCAGGAGGCTTGTATGCGAATGTTTCACAAATTTCCCGCCGCCGTTCCGCTCAGCCTGCTTCCGCTCCTTCTGTGTCCCCTGTGCTTGGTCGTTTGTGTACCCCAGGGTGCGGGTGAGACTCTGCTGGATCACGCCGCCGCTCCGCCCCTGCCGTATTTCAGCCCCTTCGGACTCGGTCAGCAAAGTTACTCCGCGCCGCAAACGGTATCCGTAGCCTCGACGCCGCCGTTTGACATCGGTTCCATCCCCCCGGAAGCACTGGGCGACCTGATGATGGTGCATCAGCGCTATCTTGCGGCGATTGAAGCGTATCAGCGTGCCCCGCGCGACTCCGCGGTGGTGTGGAACAAGCTGGGCATGGCCTACCAGCATATGTATGCGCTGGACATCGCGAAGCTGCAATATGAAAAGGCTCTGCAACTCGACCCGAAATATGCCGAAGCCATCAACAACCTGGGCACCGTCTATTACGGGCAGCAGAATTACCGCAAGGCGGAGAAGTACTATCGCCGGGCCATCAAGCTCAAATCCGGCTGCGCCACGTTTTACAGCAATCTCGGCACCGCATATTTCTCCGACCACAACTACAAGCACGGGATCCAGGCCTATCGCAAAGCGTTCGCGCTTGATCCTGAGGTCTTCCTCGGCAATCCGCTTGAGCGCGTCGCCGAAATGGGGCCCGTCGAGGAGCAGGTGGCGCTGAATTACGCGCTGGCCCGGCTCTATGCAGAGGCGGGTATGGTCAATGACGCGATTCACTACCTGCGCGTCGCCTACCTGAGCGGCTTCGACGACAATAACAAGTTGATGAAGGACAAGGGCTTTGCCGCTCTCCGCAGGACCCCCCAGTTCCGCCTTTTCATGACCGAGGAGCACATCAAGGACCCCAACGACGCCGACCAGCAATCGTTCTTCCTGCAGGCAAACTCGCCGCGTCATCGGTAAATAAAGACCGGGCGCTTTAAGCTGGAATCATACGTCTATGCGGTCTTCCCTGCGAATTGCATTCCTTCTCTCCGCTGTTTTCCTGCCGTCGCTGGCAACCACGGCGGCCAGCCATCGCCCCGGCCCCTACGTCCCGCTGTGTTCGCGAAAGATCGTCTTCACGGCCAGCTATCTGGTGGAGGTGGACCGCGGCGCGGGCCCCGGCTACCTTTTCCGCATCGAAAACCACACCAGCCGGCCCATTCGGCTGGCGGAGCCGGTTCCATCGAGCGCGCACTGGTACGCGCGCGTGGGCGACAAATGGCTTTGGCGGGCCTCCAGCGGATCGGGCGGCAGCTATGTGAACGCTCTTCGCGAAGGCGGGCCGGTGTTCGCCTATCGGCCGAGCTCGCCCGCTGCGGACCCGCGTTACGTCACCGTGCCGGCCCACGGGAAATATGAGTGGACTGCGGGGTCCCGCGGCAATCCCGCGCTCGCCTACCAGCCCCGGTGTGAGCACTGCAATTATCCCGGCGAGCGGGATTACAAAGCCGTTTTCGCGTACGCCTATCTGCCGCCTGCCGCCCAGCAGGTCAAGGGGCTTCTGCCCTGCGGCCTCAGAACCAATCTGGTGGACATGCCTCCAAAACCCAGGTCGAAGTAGCCGCATCGTTTTTTTCAATCCCTTACAGTCTTTCTATCCGGAATTTACGTCATAGCCAGTGGGTCGGCGTGCAACCAGCACGCTGGCGCCGGGTTCTCATCAATGTCTGGAGGAAATACCCTTATGAGAAGTAAATTTTGTACCATCGCGCTTACCGGCTTTTTAACTCTGGGATTGGCGGGCACCGCGGCCTTCGCCCAGGATCAGACCGAGCCGGCCACCCCGCCGGCCACAACCAACACCATGCCGATGCACAGGCATCACCGCATGAACTCCGAGAGGCAGTTGAAGCGGATGACGAAAAAGCTCGATCTCTCCGCCGACCAGCAGACGCAGATCAAGCCCATCCTCGACTCGAACGATCAGCAGATGCAGCAGTTGTGGCAGGACAAATCCATGTCCAAGGCGGACCGCCAACAGAAGATGACGGACATTCACCAGGACACCTCGTCCAAAGTTGAAGCCGTCCTGAATGACACGCAGAAGCAGAAATACGAGGCCATGCAGTCGAATATGAAGGAACACCGGATGAACCATCACCAGAACGGGCAGCAACCGCAGGAATCCACGCCGGAAACGCCGCAATCCTGACCGGCACCGGGCTTGCCTGCGCACGCAATGAAAAAGGGCCAGCGCTCAAAAAGCGCTGACCCTCCGCGCTGGCGGCCAGGTTCAGGGCAGATTTGGATTTGAGTTCCGCCCCGGCGCGGGCGGCGTCTTGGGCACGGCGATTCCCCTGTGTTTTTTCGCGTCCACAGAAATGACCGCGCGTCCATTCTCTGTCTTCAAAACCGAGCGGGGCCGGTCTTTAGGCAGTGCCGTCACTGGCTGCGCTGCAACATGCGCGGCGGAAGCCGCTCCAACACCCGGTTCCGCCTCACCGGGGAAATGAAGCCCCGGAGCCAGACCTGGAGCCACGGGAAGATTGTGATGCGAGTGGCTCACGCTCCCCGCGACGATGAAGGCGCAGATTGTTCCCGCCGTGGCAAACGCGACGGCGAACCGCGGGACACTGAAAAAATGCGGCGGCGGATTCCGCGCTTCGGCGCGCGCCAGTCCGGCGAGAATCCGCTCTTCCATTCCCGGAGCCGGGCTGGCCGATCCCAGCAGCCGCAGCGTGCGGTCAATCTGGTCCTGGTGATTTTCATTCATTGCGAGACTCCTTCCTTCTCCAGCAATGTGGCAAGCTCCCGCCGCGCCCGGAAGATGCGCGAGCGCACGGACGACTCAGTCGTCTTCAGCACCGAAGCGATCTGGGCGGTTGACAACTCCTCGACAGCGGACAGCAGCAGCGCCCGCCGCTCCTTGGCCGGGAGCCGGTCAATCAGCAACAGAATGCGCGAGCGCTCCTGCGAGGAAATCAAATCCTCGTCCGCGCGGCGGTCACCGGAAGGCAGCACGCGCGCGTAATCGGCAATGTCATCATTTTCTGGACGGGTTTTGCCGCGGCGCTTGCGGTCCAGCACCACGTTCCAGGTAATCCGCACCAGCCACACCCGCAGGTCGCGAATCTCGGCCAGTTTTTCGCGATGCTTGAGCACGCGCAGAAAGGCTTCCTGAACCGCGTCCTCGGCCTCGGCGCTGTTCCGCATCACGGAGTAGGCGACGCGGTACAGCGTCGCCGAATATTCGGCGACCAGCGCGGTAATGGTCTCGCTTGTATCCACTGACATCGCAGACGAAAATGCAGGAGTCATCCAGCCGGCAATCTGTCCCGAATAAGAACTCATGCCATAAGGACGGAACTTACTCCATTTTCGCTCAGGAAGCGAGGCGCTGCACCCGCACGTCAAGCCCGCGCGGCTGGTTTTCCGGCCAGCGCGCGGCTCGCGCACGCCCGAAATCAGCCGAACGGCCAGGCGGTCTTTGAGGGACCTGAAGATGTGTCGGGTATGAGGAGTTAAGAAGTGGATCGATTGCGACAATTATAAGGAGGCCAGACCGCGACCCAAAAGCTTCATGCCGAAACCGCTTTCACGCGATCCCAGGCACCTGCTGATTCCGTGACCAACGGGAGCGGCCACAAAAGCTGACGTTCAGAATGGCTCGAAGCGCGTGTGCCTGGACGGCTAGTCCTTGCCGCCCAGTTTCTTCGTGGCGATCTGCGCCGCAACCGTGGCCTTGTCCTGATCCTTGATCTCGGCGTAGAGCTTCTTGGCCTCCGCCGGATTGGTCGCCTCGTAGAGGCTGGCCAATTGCAGCTTGGCCTCCGACACCGGAACCGTAACCGTAGGCTTCTTCATCACCTGCCGGTAGAGATCGACCGCTTCGCTGTCGCGTCCCGTCTGCCGGTAGAGCCCCGCCAGCGCCATCTTTGCCAGCGCCGAAAGGCCGCTGTCGCGTGAATCGGCGGCTCCCTTCAGGTCCTTCTCGGCATCGGCTGTTTGCCCCATGTCGAGGTAGGTCAGGCCAGCGAAATACTCGGCGTTTTTGCCGGTCTTCAGCCAGTTGTACTTATCGGCAACCTGCGCAAACAACGGATTGGCAGCCTTGGCGCGCGCCGTCGCCGTGGGATAGGTCGTGAAACCCGGCTCGGTCGGCTGGCCCGGAACCGCCAGCGGCGTGTTGTAAATGTCCATTGCCTGGCCGAACAACTGCTGCGCGTGCGCCGAGCGCGAGTCGTAAATTACCGCGCTGCTAATGATGATTGCGGCCAGAATCACCACCACGACGACGCCAATGGTGGTGTTCCTGCGGTTTTCCTGAAGCCAGTCCAGCCCGGAGGCGGTTGCCGTCGCAAATCGATCCTGTTTCAGCGCGTGACGAGTCTGTGTATCCACGGATTTCCTTCGAGATGCCTTCCCGGGGCGGGAGCTTCACGCAGACCATACTTCGGAAGGCTGTCTGCTCATAAGATGACTAAAGTCTAGCAGAACGTGGCTTTCAGCCGCCAGCCGCGGGCAAGAATGCATCAGCTTGGAGCGGCACGTTATCAGAGACCAGCCAGACTTTCAGTTGGGGTAGCGCTCGAAGGTGGGAAGCAAGAGGCGGAAGGCGGTGCCGCGGCGGCCAGGTTGCGTGCTGGTGCGGACGCGGATGGAGCCCTCGTGTTTCTGCACAATCCCCTTGCTGACCCAGAGACCAAGACCCGTTCCCTTTTCCTCTTTGGTTGTGAAGAAGGGCTGGAAGAGCTTGCGTGCGTATTCGGAAGAGATGCCGGAGCCGTTATCCGAGACAAGGACGCGCACTCCGGGACGAGGCCAGCTGCCTCCACTGCCGGTGGAGACGCGGCTCGGCGAAACCCGAATTTTGATCGTGGTGGCGCCGGCTTCGAGGGAGTTGGAGATGAGGTTGGCGAAGACCTGGCGGAGTTCGCCGGCAAAGCCATAAAGGGTCGCCGATGCCTTGAGGATGACCTGAATGGATGCGCCTTGCCGCTCGGCCTTTCGCGAAAACAAGGTGACGGCTGCATCGATGGGCTGGGCGAGATCGAAGGGGACGGCGGATTTGCCTTCGCGATAGAAGGCCAGCGTTTGCCGGGTGATGTGAGAGACGCGATCCAGTTCGACTTGCAGGGATTGCAGGAAGCTTCGGGCGGAGGGAGTGAGTTCCTCCTGAGCGAGCAGGTAAGAGAGATTCGTGACGGCTTCGAGGGGATTGTTGATTTCGTGGGCGACGGTGGCGGCCATGCGTCCGGCGGCAGCGAACTTCTCCGATTTTCGGAGTGCGTCCTCGGACTGGCGTTGGCGGTCTTCGGCCAGTTTGCGCTCAATGAGGTCGGCGGCCTGGCGGGCCACGATGTCCAGGTGGCGGAAGTCGCGCTCGGAGGGCTGGTGGGGCGAACGCCAGTGGGTGGTGATTATGCCCAGGAGCTTGCCGGTGCGCGAGACCAGCGGCGTGGACTGCGCGGCGCGGATGTCGGCCTGGAGCAGCAGGGACTGCTCCTCGGAACCGTCGATCCAGGCGCATTGTGCGATATCGGGCACGACGACGCGTTTGCGGGCGGTGAGGGAGGCGCCGCAGGTGGAGCGGGTATCTGGGCGGACCCACTCCCAGTTGGCGGTGGCCTCCGGAGTCAATCCGCGCGAGGCGAGGAGGCGCAGCTCGCCAGCGCTGCCGCGCTCGGGGTAGAGCATCTGCAAGATACCGAAGTCGGAGCGCATGAGGGCGACGGCGGAGTCGAGGACCTTGTCGTAAAGGATTTTGGAGTCCTGCTCGCCGCTGATGGCGGCGCTGATGCTTTGCAGGCGGAGGGTGTCCTCGAGATCGGCTCTGAGCCGCTCTTCGGTCTCGCGCAAAGACTCCTCGACCCGTTTGCGTTCGGTAATGTCCACCAGCACATTCATGCCGCCGGTGATGTTGCCGGCGGCGTCGCGGAGGAGCGTGGGATAGGGCAGAAACCAGGCGCGGGTACCGTCGGGGCGCTCGGCTATGGCCTCGACGCCGCGCTGAGGCTGGCCGGTGCGGAGGGAGACGGCCATGGGACATTCATCGTGCGGAAGAATGCTGCCGTCGGCGCGGTAGAGGCGGTGGGTTACGCACCACTTGTCTTTTCCGAGTTGTGCGCGCCTGCCCGCGAATTCGGCGGCGGCTTCGTTGAAGAGGGTGATGGTTCCATCGGCATCGGTGGCATAGGCGGCGACGGGTAGCGCGTCGAGCAGTTCCCGGTAGTGCTTCTCATTTTCCCGCATGGCCTGTTCGGCTTGTTTCCGCTCGGTAATGTCGCGGGTGAGGGCGAGTTGAACGGTATCGCCGTCCGGGGTTCGCAGGGGCGAGGAATGGGATTCCATGTGGCGGCGGACGCCGTGGAGGCCGAGGATGTCGAATTGCAGAGAGCCTTTTTCGCCGTGGCAGACGCGCTGGTTGAAGGCGCGGACGGCTGCGCGGTGCTCAGGGGCGACGAGACTGTAGATGCTTTTCCCGAGGACCTCGGCGGGGGCTTGAGCGCCGATCATGGCGAGGCCGGAGGGATTCATGTGGAGCAACGTGCCGTCGGCGGAGACCACTTTGACGCATTCCGGGGTGGTGTCAACCATGGTGCGGAAGCGCTCCTCGCTTTGGCGCAGGGCCTCTTCGGAGAGATTCCTGTCGGTGATGTCGCGGGTCGTGCCGGCGACGGCCTCGACTTCGCCGCCGGGGCCGAGGACGGGATAGAAGATGTAATCGTAAATGCGGCGGCCGTTGGCTCCGGTGAAGGCGACTTCTCCGCGAATAGAGCGCCCGGTGGCGATGACCTGATCGATTTCGCGGTCGTGCATGACGGCGTGCCACGGCTCGTAGCCGAGTTCAAGGCAATTTTTTCCGATGGCCTCATCCCAGGTGCGTCCCCACATGGCGAGCAGGGCGTGGTTGGCGTAGGTGAAGCGGTGGTCGAGATCGAATATGTAGCCGAGATCGGGAGTGTTGGCGAGCATCGCCTCGTAGAGGCGGCGCCAGCGGTCGGATTCGGCGGCGACGCGGCGGGTCTGCTGGGTTTCGAGGGCGACCTTTTGCTTGAGCCGGGCGTTCTGGACGATGCTGCCGAGAAGGCGCTGGACGCGGGCGGCGGGATCGTGCTCCTCCTTGCCGAAAAACTCCGGCGGGATGTAGTGCGGGTTGTCGCAGACAAGAGCGCCGTGGACCACGAAAGGATGAGTGTGAAGGACCTGGAGGAGGGTTTCCGGACGGAAGCGCTTGCGGTTGTACTGGCAGAGGGCGAGAAGATTGTGAATGGGGAAGAAGTCGTTGAGGCGGCACTCATATTCAATGAGCGGGTCGAGGGATTGCGGAGGGCGCAGGGCCCAGGTGGTTTCACCGGTGACGCGGAAGGAGGTGAAACCCTGGGCTTCGGCGGCTTCAATCTGGCTGCGGAGAAAACCGATCATCCAGGCGGGATCGAATGCGCCGTTTTTCAGGTAGGCCTCATTGCGGGCGAGAATGGTGAGCGCTCCCGAGCCGAGCGCGGCGTCCACATCGATGCCGTCGGCGCGCATGGCTTCAAGGATGGCGGCGGGGGTGTTCTCATCGGCAATGTAGATGCACTTTTCGCCGCGCTCGAGGCCGATGCGGAGAAATGGGACGGAGGCGGAGAGCTGCTCTTCGCGGGTGTCGTAAATGAGGCAGAGGTGGTCGTGGGGCGCGCACGATTGGAGAGCGGCCCTCCGCGAATCACCGGAGATAATAGCGCGAGGTGTCGGCGCAAGAGACGCCATAGCAGCTACCTTGGCTTCAGTCAAAGCAAAAATCGAACTGAATGTATCACGGGGCTGCGGCTCGCCGGGTGAGCGCCCGCGGTTCCGAGACACTTGATCCTGAAATTCGCCTGCGCACAAACACCGAGGGCACGGCCACAATGCGGAATCAATTCAGTGGCTTAGCTGCCTCTGCTTTGGGACGGATGCATTTCCAGCTTTGTGCGCTCTTTTTAGGATGC
>JBAUHD010000057.1:0-1698 GCA_049680085.1 Acidobacteriaceae bacterium | reverse complement strand
CAAAGACGCGAGGCGTTTGATGCGTGGCAGAAGGATTCAACCTCTTTCCGAAGCAGCAATCAGGTATTTGACCGCCTGCTGATGAACAACATTGGCGATCTTCACGCGCTGCAGATCCCGGAATGCGGGCATAGCATCATCGCCGCCGGTATCCCGTGGTTCGATACGATTTTCGGACGGGATTCGCTGATCGCCGCGTATCAGACCATGATGCTGAATCCGCAGCTTGCCGCCAATACGCTGCGTGTACTCGCGAAATACCAGGGCACAACGGTGAACGACCTACGCGACGAAGAGCCCGGGAAAATCCTGCACGAACACCGGTCGGGAGAGATGTCGCGGGAGTGCGAAGTTCCCTTTGGACATTATTACGGCTCCGTGGATGCCACGCCTCTCTACCTGCTGGTGTTTACCTCGGTGCTGGACTGGCTGGGCGATCCGGAACTGTATATCGAATTGATGCCCGCGGCGCAGGCGGCGCTGGACTGGATTGACAAGCACGGCGATCTGGATGGCGATGGGCTGATCGAATTTCAGCGCCGCTCGCCGAGCGGGCTTCTGAACCAGGGGTGGAAAGACTCTGGCGACGCGAATGCTTTTCCCGACGGCTCGCTCGCGGAAACGCCGATTGCACTCATCGAAGTGCAGGGATATGTGTACGCGGCCAAACGACGCATGGCTCTGCTGCTCGAACGGCTGGGAGACTACGAGCATTCAGGGCGACTGAAAAAAGAAGCCGGCGAACTGCGGGCGCGCATCGAGCAGGCGTTCTGGATGCCCGACCGGCAGTACTATGCGATGGCTTTGGACAGGAACAAACGGCAGTTGGATGTGATTTCGTCGAACCCCGGGCACCTGCTGTTTACCGGAGCCATCTCGCACGAGCGCGCAGAATGCGTGGCGCAAACCTGCATGAGGGATGGACTGAACAGCGGATGGGGAGTTCGAACCCTGTCGCAGAAGGAAAAAACTTTCAACCCGATGAGCTATCATCGCGGATCGGTGTGGCCGCACGACAATTCGCTGATTGTGCATGGACTGGCGCGCTCCGGATTCAAAAAGAGGGCGGGACAGATTTGCAGCAATCTATATGAGGCCGCGCTGAACTTTCGCGATTACCGGCTGCCGGAATTGTTCTGCGGCGTTCAGCGGAGGCCCTACGATGTTCCAGTCGAGTATCCGGTGTCGTGTTCGCCGCAGGCCTGGGCCTCAGGCAGCATGCTTCTCATGCTGTCCTCGCTGCTTGGGCTGCATCCCCTGGCCCATTCGCGCGAGTTGCAGATTACCGATCCGGCGCTGCCGCCGTTTCTTGACTGGCTGCATATCCGGAACCTGCGGGTGGGCAATAGCCGCGTGAACCTGGAGTTTTCGCAGCACGAAGGGCGCACGTTCTGCAATGTCATGGACATTCAGGGCGAGGCCCTGCGGGTTTCTGTAACATTTGATTCCAAGACCATCCTGCCGCAGCGGGCCCCTGGTCGCTGAACTACTGGATCCGATCAAAGAGTGTCCCCTGCTGATCAACAGCGGCGATCACCTGAATGAGAGCAGCCTGCTGGGTTTCCGTGGAGCTAAGCTGGGTGGCCACCTTCGCCGTATCGGTCTGAATCAGCGAGTTCTGGGCGGACTTCAATTGAATGGATTCGCTGGAGTTGTAGTTGCCCGCGGTGGTCAGCCTTGTGATGGAGTCGTCGAGAA
>JBAUHD010000056.1:0-5327 GCA_049680085.1 Acidobacteriaceae bacterium | reverse complement strand
ATTCGCACTTGCTGCTTAATTAACTAAGTAGCCGTCTCCCGGGGCTTTGCCTGCGGGCTTTCGGAGAGGCGTCGCACTGCAGGCTGGTCCTCATGGCTGGGTACGGGCCGTAGGGACGAGATCCACGGACTAGCGATGCGCGCATCTTGTCGGTTCTGAGCGCGCAAAGCGAAACCAGCCGGAACACGACTGAGCATGGAGCCTCTCTTTGTTGCCAACGATTTCGGACGCGGGTTCGACTCCCGCCGCCTCCACCATAACTTTAATGAGTGACTCGCCCTGTTGACGACAACTGACTGCTAACTTTCGCATCGACTAACTGTCGGAAGCTGGGATTCCGCGCATTCGCAGACAAATTCATATCCGACCGATCATTCTGTGTAGTTCGCGCTGTCTCCGCCCGTCACATCATAGGTTGCGCCAGCGCAGCTGACTTCATAAGCCCGATGATCCCCCACTTCGACGCCGAGTACGCGGCCCCGAACAGTGTCCCGTGCCTTCCTTGCGTGGACGTCGTCACAATAATCCGGCCACCACCCCGTCTCACCATCGCCGGAGCAAACGCCCGGATTGCGTTCGCCGTCCCTGTCAGGTTTACGTCAATCGTGATGTGCCAATCGGGATCTGTCATCTCCAACAGCGGCTTGAACCCCTGGATTCCTCCATTCGCAAAGAGAATGTCTATGCCGCCGGACTCGCGCTCAATCTGCTCTGCCGCGCCGCGCAACGCGGGCAGGTCCCTCTGGTCGAGGACAAACCCGCTCCACCTGCCGCCTGCTGCATCGACCATCCTGCCCGTCTCTTCGAGATCTTTCCGCGTTGCGGGGGTTACCCCGGAGCGTGGATCAACCGTCGCGCAGATGTCGATCCCAGCCACCTTCGCTCCGCTCTGCGCCAGTGCCACCGCCACCGCCCGCCCAATTCCACGCGCCGCGCCAGTCACCACAGCAACCTTGCCATCCAGCATGCTCGCCCAGCCAGAAAAGGGTCGTTCCATCTGTGTCTCCATCGTTGAGAATCAATTAGAACCCATACGACAATCGTCGAAATTCATGAGCAAGACTACTATGGCGAAGAGGTGCTGTTCAGCCTTATGAATCGAGTCGCTTAGAGCCCTCATCTTCTCCACAAGGAGGACCCGCTCCGTAGCCACATTGAATCCCTTGAGAGTACTCTCGCGATAGCGACTTGCAGGCCTCCGATGTGGGGGAAATACTTCCGGCAACAACGAAGGAACTGCTGACCTGATCGGAATGGAGGTAACCATGAATCATGAAGTTTCATCGCTTGTAGACGACGCAGCAATTGGCATTCACCCGCCCTCTTACCGTCTTCCAGCCTCAGCTCGGGTTGGGCGGGCCAGGATCGCCGTATCAGAGCTCGCGCGGTCACTTGATTTCTACACGAGAGTCATCGGCCTTCAAGTCCTCGAAAGGGAGACTAGACTCGCAAGGCTTGGCGCACACGGTTCACAAGTTGTGCTGCTTGAACTTGAGGAACTTTCTAACGTCGAACCGATTGGCCGCAGAAGTCGACTTGGTTTGTACCATACCGCTTTCTTACTGCCCAGCCGCGCGGCACTTAGCAGCTTTGTGCAGCACTTGAACGGGCTTCACGTGTATTTCGGTTCTGGAGACCATTTGTATAGTGAGGCGATGTACCTCACCGACCCTGATGGACTCAGCGTTGAAGTCTACGCGGATCGGTCACGCTCTGAGTGGACGATTGACAATCGGGAGATCGTAAGCGCCACGGAACCGGTTCGCTTCGATTTGCTACCAAAGGTGCCAGAAAACAGTTGGGAGGGAATGCCGGCCGGGACTACGATGGGACACGTACATTTCTACGTGGGAGACCTGGAAAAGGCCGCGTCCTTCTACCACGCAGGCCTTGGTCTAGACATCGTGACTTGGCGATATCCGGGAGCACTGTTTACCTCTGCAGGTGGGTATCACCACCACGTCGGCCTCAATGTTTGGGTAGCTGACTCGCCAGTAGCTGCTGCAACAGATGCACGTCTGCTCTTCTGGGAGCTTGTACTTCCGACCGAACAGGAAAGAGAACGGGCTGCCAAGAGCATGGCTGATACTGGCTTTCCCGCCGTCCCGAGTGCTACAGGAGCATTGATGTTTACAGATCCATGGGGTATCACTGTCGCGCTTACCGTCAGAAGCGGTCACGTGCACTAATCGCTTTGCGCTTGGTGTTCAGTTCGCGCGCTGCCCGCGTCATCCGCGGGAACGAAAAGGTAGTCCTGAAGCGGTGTTGAAACACTGCCCAAAGCGCGAAGGAGCGAATGCATTCAACACACGAGGAGTTGAACGGGCTCTGCGTCCTTCTTGGTTAACTTAAGTTTTGTTCTGCCTAATATACGCACCCTTGAGCGGGGTCAACTTCATGGAAAACGATTTGAATACCGAACAGGCAGAGTGGGATTTCAGTTCAGGATTATGCAGTTGCCATGATTGACGAACTGGAAAACCCAACCCATATTCGACAGCGCTTTACCGTCGGATACTAATAAGACGGACGCATTGTTAAAGTGCAATTGGGTCGTCTTGAGGCGTGAAAGGAGTTCGATCATGAGCGATAGGAAACCGGGATCCTCCGGCACCATACTTGCAAATCTCAATGGCCTGCTTCCAGACCTGGAGACGATCTACAAGGACATCCATTCTCACCCCGAGCTTTCGATGCAGGAAAACCGGACCGCCGGAGTAGCTGCGGATCACTTGCGCTCCGCGGGCTATGAAGTGACGACAGGCGTCGGCAAGACCGGTGTCGTCGGTTTGCTGCGCAATGGAGACGGCCCAACCGTGATGCTGCGCGCTGACATGGATGCGCTACCGGTTGAGGAAGCTACTGGTCTCCCCTATGCCAGCAAGGTTACGGTGACCGATAGCACTGGGAAGACCGTACCCGTGATGCACGCCTGCGGTCACGACATGCATGTAACCTGGCTGATCGGTGCGGCCACACTTTTTGCGAAGTCTCGCGACGCGTGGAAGGGGACGCTGATGGCTGTCTTTCAACCGGCAGAGGAGACCGCGCAGGGCTCGCAGGCGATGATAGACGACGGGCTTTTTAAGCGTTTCCCGAAGCCCGATGTCATACTCGGCCAGCACGTGATGTGCATGCCCGCTGGTGTGATTGGCGGACGTATCGGCGTCACTACTTCTGCGGCCGACAGCCTGCAAATCAAATTATTTGGGCGCGGCGCTCACGGCTCGATGCCCGAGGCCAGCATCGATCCTGTTGTGATGGCAGCGTCCACGGTGATGCGGCTGCAAGGCATTGTCTCGCGGGAGGTCCCCCCGACAGAGGCCGCTGTGGTGACCATCGGCGTGTTGCAGGCAGGGACGAAGGAGAACGTAATTCCCGATGAGGCGATCATCAAGTTGAACGTGCGCACCTTTGATGAGGGAGTTCGCAAACTGGTACTTGCGGCTATTACGCGCATTGTGAACGCTGAAGCCGAAGCTTCAGGTGCTCCCAGAAAACCGGAAATTACTCCGTTGGACAGTTACTCTCTCACCGCGAACGATCCTGAAGCGACCAAGCGGGTGGCGAGCGCACTGCGTGCGTACTTTCCCGCTGATGACGTACAGGAAACTAAACCGACGATGGCGAGCGAGGACTTCGGATCTTTCGGAGCGGAGTGGCACGTTCCATCGGTCTTCTGGTTTGTTGGTGGAGTGGATCGTGATGTCTATGCGAAGGCGAAGACAGACGGCACAATCGGCCAACTCCCAACTAATCACAGCCCACACTTCGCACCGGTGATTCATCCAACCCTGGAGACAGGCGTAGAAACACTGGTTGTCACCACCCTGGACTGGCTGGGGAAGTAGCTGGTTAGTTCACAACAGGAGATAGTTCGAGTGGTCGAGCCCTTTCACTTTCCAATCCGAATGGACACGTTTCACGTCGTGCTCGACCTGGGCGGAACGTTCGTGTTCGCCCTGCGATTGGCGATATGTCGCGGTTTCGCTGCTTGCTGGTCTGCTGACGTTTTATTGTTATCGATTCATTAACCGCCTGAGCGGTTCCGTTCTAATATTCGACGCAGTCGGTTTGGCACTTTTCGCTGTTACGGGCGCCACGAAGGCCCTTACCTATCACCTTGGTCCGGCCTCGGCGGCGCTGCTCGGGATGCCACGCAGTGCGTGCCTCCGGCTCAAAGGTCACGCTGCCAGCAGAGCTACGGCCTGGTTCGTTCGCCTTGAACAGCATGTCTACGCGTACCGAGCCTGGGGCACCCATTTCAGTGGAAGAACACACTTCCATGGCGCCTAGGCCCCGCCACCAAAGTCAGAATCCTCCGCTTCAAAAGTCTTCCGCCATTCCGGCATGACGCTGGTCTTCAAATACCACGTTTGAGGTATTCACCAGGGTTAGCCCCGACAACTCGCTTGAACGCCTTACTGAACGCAGCGTCGGACTCGTAACCGACCGACCGGGCAACGTCGATGAGCTTCTTGTCACGCTGTTCGAGTAACTGCATCGCCTTCTGCATCCGCCACTCGGTTACATATTCCAGTGGTGTTTGTCTGAGTAGCTCTTTAAAACGTACAGCGAACGCGGAGCGAGACATGCCCGCCGCTTCGGCCAGGGATTCGACCGTCCAGGGTGTCTTCACACTGTCGTGAATGGCGCTCAGAGCAGTGCCCATTTGAGGATCGAAAATCGCACGAAGCCATCCTTTGTTGCGCCATCCCACTCCCGACGCGATATGCGCCCGGAGTGCCTGGATAAACAGAACCTCGCCTAGCCGAGTCGCGACTACTTCCGATCCCGGCGCCTGTTCTGCCATTTCTGACGCCAGCGCTTGCATTGTGGAGTGAAGTGCAAGCGTGTGGGCCTGATCGGCCTTAATCAGAATGAAGCTCGGCAATAACTGAGTGATCGGCTTCAGGCTGGCTCGATCGAAACTCAAGGACCCACAAACGATTGTTGTCGGAGCTCCACCACCTCCATAATGAGCGACATTGCTGTTGTCCCTGGCCGCGACCTCGCGGAAACTGCTTTTCGGACGTGTTCGCAGGCTGTCGCGCAAAACAAACGAAGTTCCCCGGGCCAGCAAAATGCAATCACCACCGGTGAGGGGAATCGGCTCCGGAACCCCTTCCACACTCAACCAGCAGTTGCCGCGCGAAAGCATGGCGAAGTGCGCCAAATCTGTGGGTGAAATCTTTTTGCCGGAAGGCGTGACTTTTTCTTTGGTCTGACCCTCCTGTATCAAGCCCCACGGGGCTGTGGCTTCGAGCCTGTGCTGACCGAAAGCGGTGACGTGCATCGTTCTGAAGATATCTGTTATCGGGTCCAAT
>JBAUHD010000055.1:0-12752 GCA_049680085.1 Acidobacteriaceae bacterium | reverse complement strand
TCCGACTCGCCCAGCGAGGAGCGGACGCCGAGAACCCAGCGGGCGCGGCGCAGACAGCGCTCGTCGGGAATTGGAGCGGAGTACATATAAGGTTCGACGGGCTGGAAGGCGAGCGTGACGGTGTTGGAGGGGACGACGATTTCGAGATGCCGGCGGATGTGCGCATCCAGGGCGCGGAAGGAGGGGCCGGGGTTGCGATGATCGTAGGCCGGAAGCTGGCGCGGGTCGGAGTCCAGGGCGAAGGTGCAGAGCGCGCCGGCCAGCCGGGAGAGTTCGAGAAAGAAGTCTTCCGGATGCGCGTGGCGCGTGGCTGCGAGGTGCTGCAAAGGAGGAATGGCGCTGTGCAGCGCGTGCAGGAACCAGTAATTGGCAACGTCGAGCGCGCCGGTGCCGGCCTCGAAGCGTCCGTGACGCCTGGCTCCGCGCGCAATGGTCGAGCTTTTTTCACCGATAGTTTCGAGCAGGCGCTTGGCCAGCAGCATGAGCGGCTCGCTGGCGCTGAGGCGCAGGCAGGCGGGAATGAATTCCTCGTCATAAACCAGGTGGCCGCGCCCGTCGCGAAGCACCTGGGCGATGGGGATGGAGAGCATATCGGGCGTCAACTCGGCTTCGGTAAGCAGGCGGAGGTTCTTCTGCCCCAGATCGACCTCGCGCTCGTCCATGCCGTTGGTTTCGTCACGCAGGGTGCGGGCCATGCGGGAAAAGCGGGCTTCGCCAGAGAGCGCGGCCAGGTCGCAGTCAAAGCCGTTGTCGCGCCGTGCCGGGACGGCGAGGTAGAGGGGAAGCATGGCGTCGGTGGTGGGAAAGACCTCGAGCAGATTGCGGGGCTCGGGAGCGGGGTCGGAATTGGGCAGCTCGAAGGTGAGGCCGTCGGAGAAGATTCCGGAGGCGTGAAGAAGAATGGCAGTGCCGTTGCGGATGGCCTTCTGGTCGAGTTCGGCGTGGAGCAGGCCCCAGGGCTGATGCCAGAGGCTGGCCGCCAGGAAGGCGATGGAATCTTCAAAATAACGGCTCTGCGTCTGGAAATGGTGGGGGCCTAGATACATTCCCTCCGACCACACCACCCGTGACAAAAATTTCATAAGGACCGAACCATTTTTGGATCAACAACTAGTGATTGAAGGGCTTACGGACGCGCGAAGCCGCGATGACCGGCCGGCGAATCAGCCTGAATTTATGCCTGAATTGGATCGGCGGTAGTCGTGTGTGATCGTAGGCTGGTTGTACTTTACTGTCAAGCAAATGCGATGTAGTCTGAGTTACCAGAAAACAACCGAATTCATGAGGAGCACGGTGGCACGGGATGGACCCTTCCAAGACTCCGTTCGATGAGGATATATCCGGAAAGCGCGAAGGCGCGGGTGGCACGCCTTCGAGCGCGACAGGAGCGTTTGGGACGGTTTCGGCCTCAAGGGCTTCCGATGAGGAAGAAGACCTGCTGAAGTCGCTGATGCGGGGCGGGGAGGCTTCGACCGCTGCGGCTCCGGCTCCTTCTGCGGCTCCTGCTCCGTCTGCTCCAGCGGCCGCTCCGGCGGCGGGCTCGCCCGGGGCGGGTGAGTTCACGCAGATGCTGAAGGCGTTGAATACCATGCCGTCAGCGGCTCCTGCTTCAGCTCCGTCTCCGGCGACGGCGAAGCCGCAAGCGGGCAAGCCGGGAGCCGATCTGGCGGGCGTGTTCAAGCAGGTTTCGTTTGAGAAGAAGGCGGCGGCCCCGGGCGACACGCCGGTGTCACCCGCTGCCGCGCCTGTTGCGCCGCCTGCTCCTGTTTCGGCCCCCCCTGCGGGCGGTGGAGCGCCGGGGAGCTTTACGCAGATGTTCTCCACGCTTTCGGCGAAGACGGATTCACCTGCTCCCGCGCCCGCTCCCGCTGCTCCCGTTGCTACGGCTGCTGCGGTTCCCGCAGCGGCTGCTTCGGGTTCAGGGCCGGGCGAGTTTACGAAGATGTTTCAGGCGATGCAGGCGGGGGGCCAACCCGCAGCGGCTGTGCCGCCGGTTGCGCCCGTGGCTCCAGCGACGCCGGTTGCTGCACCCGCTCCCGTTGCAACGCCGACCTCGCCTGTTGCCGCATCTCCCGCGCCTGTAGCTCGGCCGTCCGCGCCCACCCAGGCCAGCGCGGGACTGGGCTCGTTCACGCAAATGCTATCGACGCTGAGCTCATCGGGTCCGGCGCATGAGCCGGAGCCTGCTCCGCCCGCACCTGCGGTGCTGGCTCCCGCTCCCGCTGCTCCGAGCGCGGGACCCGGCTCTTTCACGCAGATGTTCTCGACGCTGAGTTCGCCGAGCCCCGCGCGTGAGCCCGTACCTGCTCCGCCGTCTCCAGCACCCGCCGCGTCAAGCGCGGGGCCGGGTTCGTTCACGCAGATGTTTTCGACACTGAGCCCGGCTGCGACGCCGCGCGAGGATGCGCTGCCCTCATTCCAGCCGGAGCCGGCGGGAGGGTTTCAGTTCGCGAGTCCGGCTCCCACGCCGGAACCGGCGGCGAGGGGAGGGTTTACGCAGCTCCTGCAGGCGCTGAACCAGGACGGGACGCCGAAGGCTGCGGAGCCTCCGCCGCTTGCTCCCATGGCTCCGGTGATTCAGGCTCCGAGCGCACCCGCCGCGGCAGGGGGATTTACGCAGCTCCTGCAAACCTTGTCGGCTGAGTCTCCCATGCCGCCAGCGCCTCCTCCGATTCCGGCACAGGCCACGGTCGCCCCGGCTCCATCGAGCGGACCGAGCGAATTTACGCGGGTGATTTCCGGTTCAGCGCTGCGCGATCTTCAGACGCAGAGCGGGGCCGGGGCTCCTGCGGCGTCCGCGGGCGCGTCGTTGTTTGGGTCGATGCCGATGCAGATGGCGAAACCGGCGATGCCTTCGATGCCGGCGGTTCCGCATATCCCGGCTGTGCCCCATGCGGCGGCTCCTCCGGCCGCGCCGCACTTTGCGCCTCCCGCATTCTCGTTTCCTCAGGCGCCGGCAGTGCCCGCGCCACCGCCGGTGCCGGCAGCGCCCCCAGTCGCCCCGCCGAGCACGTTACAAAAGTACCTGCCGCTGATCCTGGTACTGAATGTTTTTGTGCTGCTGGTGATTGTGCTGATTCTGGTTTTCGCGCTGCACCACAAGTGAAGACAAATGGGTCCGATTCTCTTGACCGAACTGATACAATGAAGGCAGCAGAACGCATGAAAAAGACCGCCGATCAAGCGGTCTTTTTCCGTTTATGGATGATCCTGAACCTCAATGAATTTCGCAGAAAGCTCAATAGAATCAATGAACTACAACGGCCAGCGAATGCTGAAAAGCGAATAGAATGAATGAGTTACTGGAAACAGGCAAAGCGGAAAACTCAATGGAATGAATGAACTGCGGCAATCCGGAAAATGAAATTTCCGAAAGGTCCCAGCCCGGAGATACGTTAGTCCATCCGACGGGCGCTAATCCGGATTAGCGAAAAGGAAGATGAGTTCCATTTCGGGATTGGGGATTTCGCCGGGGGCGTAGACGGCAAAGTTGCGGGCGCGGGTGACGGCTTCCCAGACGGGTCCGCCGCGCTCGATGGAGAAGTACTGGTAGCGGAGCTTGACGGGAATGGCGCGGGGCGGGACGGGGACGTGGGTGAGCTTGAGTCCGGGGAGGGCCTGGCGGATCAACTGCTCGATGTGGGTGGCCGAGCAGGCCTTGGCGAGTACCGGGATGCGGCTGATGAGGTCGGCCTCGCGCATATCCGACGAAACGGCGAGATAGGGGCGCGAGTTTTCGAAGTACTGGTCCTTGTCGATGGAGGCTGCGTAAATGGAGTCGCGCAGGGGCTTGAGGGGCAGGGAGACGAAGTTGCTGGGGACTACGGTGTCGAGCAGCTCGGTGATGGTGGCGTCGAGGGCGAGGAAGCAGGGCCCGAGGCGCTCGTGCTCGTATTTGGCGAGGTCGCGCGGCTCGATTTTTGAGGAGAAGGTGGTGAGCGCTCCGGCGAGGGAGAGCATTTCGACAAAGAGGGCTTCCGGATGCACCTGCGCCGCCTCAAGCATGTGGCGCAGCACGGGCAGATGGGAGTTGATGGTGTAGAGGAGCCAGAAGTTGGCGATGTCGGAGGCGCTGAAGTCGGCCAGGGACTGGTTGCGCTGGCGGCGCGAGCCGGCGAGCTGGCTGCTGCGGGCGACCAGGGTCTCAATTTCTCCGCGCAGGATTCCGTCGAGCAGCTCGCTGCTCTTGAGGTTGAGCATGGGCGGGACGAATTTGGCGTCAAGCCTGTAGCCGCCGGCCTCGGTGCGCTCGACGCGGGCGATGGGCAGCAGCACGGAGCCTTCGAGGTTTTCCCCTTCGGCGAGAAGCTGGAGATTCTTGCGGGCGAGCGAGACGGGCTTCTCGATGCCGGAGCTGTTCTCGTCGCGCAGCATCTGCAACTCGGCGTAGAAGCGGGTGCTGACGCCGCCGCGCTGCAGGCCGATGTTGATGCCGCCGGGACGGTCCTGGGGGATGGCGAGATAGAAGACGCAGGCGGCGCGGCCATCGTGGAAACACTCTTCGAGAGTGCGCGAACGTGGCGGGGCGTCGGAGCCGGGCATGTCGAGCATGAGGCCGTCGGGAAAGACTCCCGAAGCCTGAGTGATGGCGAGCTGGCCTTCACTCAGGCCGGCGGCGTCCACTTGCAGGGAAGCGAGTCCCCAGTTGCGGAAGGAAACGGCGCCGGAGACGAAGCGGAGGGTCTCCTCGAAGAAGCGGTCCTGGGCCTGCAGGTGCTGCGGAGAGAGGAAGACGCCTTTGGACCAGACAACAGGTTGCAGTTGACGCATGCAAGGATTCCTTATGGGGCGCGGTGTCGCAGTGTGAAGCGCAAGGGGCCCTGTTGCCTCTGAATGAGACCCGCGCTTCTCAAACTGAGAGACTACCCCGTCGGGGTTTGAGTATACATCGGCGCTTCGGGCCTTGAGCGGGGCGGGGAGGTTGGGGGGGCGGAGGGCCTGTTGATAACTCCGTGCTTGACACGCGGTGGGGGGTGCAATTAATAATCAAACCGCTCACACAAAAACTCAAACAGCGTGCCTGAACAACGATCGTAATTTTTTGTTTGTCTCGGCGGAAAAGAATAAGTAAGAGCGTTCGCTAGTGTTTCGCGCGTTGATTGGAATGCGAAGGTTCTCCACTCACAAGTTTCGAGGTTAAAAATATGGCTAGAGAGAGTACGCAGCACAAACTTGATCGCGTGCGGTCGCCGCGCGTGCAAATCACCTACGATGTCGAGATCGGGGACGCAATTGAGTTGAAGGAATTGCCTTTTGTCATGGGCGTTCTGGGAGACCTGACGGGCCAGCCGGAGCAGCCGCTGGCGGCGTTGAAAGATCGGAAATTCGTCGAGATCAATCCCGACAATTTCGACAGCGTGCTGAAGGGTATGCAGCCGCATCTGGCGTTCTCCGTTGCGAACAAGCTGAGCGACGACCCGAACGCTGGGCAGGTAGGCGTGAACCTGAAGTTCCAGAGCCTGGATGATTTTTCTCCGGAAAATGTGGCCAAGCAGGTGGGTCCGCTGAAGGAGCTTTTGGATCTGCGGACGCGGCTTTCTGATCTTCGCGGGAGCCTTCAGGGCAATGACAAGCTGGACGAGGCCTTGTTCGAGGCCGTTTCCAACACGGAATCGCGCGAAAAACTTCGCGCCGAACTGGGCAAGACCGGGGGTGAGAAATGAGCGCTGCAAAGGCGGAAGCATCCGCAAGCCAGAGCACGGTTGAGCAGACTTCAGAACAGGGTCTGCTGGACCAGATAGTTGCGCAGGGGCGGTTCAATCGCGATTCGGCGACCCTGGAGCGCGGGCGCGATATGGTCAAGGAGTTCGTGGCCCAGGTGCTCGAAGGGCACATGACGCTGACCCGCGACGCCGAGGCGTCGATTCAGGCGCGCATCGCCCAGATCGACCGGCTGATTTCGCTGCAATTGAACGAGGTCCTGCACTATCCGGCGTTTCAGAAACTGGAATCGACATGGCGCGGCATCAAGTACCTGCTGGACCAGTCGGAAACGAATGAGATGCTCAAGATCAAGGTCCTGAATGTCTCGAAGCGCGACCTACTGAAGGATTTGCAGCGTGCGCCCGAATTCGATCAGAGCGCCCTGTTCAAGAAGGCTTACGAAGAAGAATTCGGTGTGTTCGGCGGCGCTCCTTTTGCGGCTCTGGTGGGCGACTACGAGTTTGGCCGCGGACCGGAAGACATCGAGCTTTTGGAGCGCATCTCGCAAGTCGCGTCGGCGGCCCATGCGCCGTTCCTTTCGGCGGCGGGCTCGGACCTGTTGAACCTGAGCAGCTACACGCAGCTTGGCGCGCCGCGGGATATCGGCAAAATTTTCGATTCGACCGAATACGCGAAGTGGAAGTCATTCCGGCAGTCGGACGACTCGCGGTATGTGGCGCTGACGCTGCCGCATATCCTGATGCGTCTGCCTTACGGTAAAGACACCAAGCAGGTGGACGCGTTCGATTACGAAGAGTCGGTGGACGGCAGCGATCACTCGAAATACCTCTGGGGCAATGCGGCCTTTGGCCTCGGCGCGCGGCTCACGAATTCCTTTGCAAAGTACGGCTGGTGCGCCGCCATTCGCGGTGTGGAAGGCGGAGGCCTCGTCGATGGTCTTCCGGCCCATACCTTCCGCACGGACGAAGGCGATGTGGCCCTGAAGTGCCCGACCGAAGTTGCCGTTACTGATCGCCGCGAGAAAGAATTGGCCGATCAGGGACTGGTGCCGCTGGTTCATTGCAAGGGCACGGACTACGCGGCCTTCTTCAGCGTGCAGACGGTGAATAAGCCCAAGCTGTATGACAAGGAAGCGGCGAACGCGAATGCGCGGCTTTCGGCGCAGTTGCCTTACATCCTGTCGATGTCGCGCTTTGCGCATTACCTGAAGGCGATCATGCGGGACAAGATCGGCAGCTTTATGACCCGTCAGGATTGCGAAAAATTCCTCAACCAATGGATCAGCCAATACGTCGTGTCCAGTGACAACGCATCGCAAGCAGCGAAAGCGAGCCATCCTCTGCGTGAAGCCTCAATTCAGGTTTCCGAAATACCGGGAAAGCCCGGCGCATATCGCGCGGTCGCGTTCCTCAAACCGCATTTCCAACTCGACGAGCTTTCTATTTCGCTTCGTCTGGTGGCCGACCTGCCGGCGTCGGCGCGGAAGTAGCATCGCCGGAGCATTATCGATCGTGAAGTTTTTAAGCAAGCAATCGGCAGGGATGAGTATCTAAGAAAGGGGTAATGAATGGCAGTAGATTATTTTCTGAAGCTCGACGGGATTCAAGGTGAATCCGCGGACGAAAAACACAAGAATGAAATCACGATCCTAAGCTGGAGCTGGGGGGCGAGCCAGACGTCGTCAGTTTCCGGCTCAGGTGGGTCGGGTGCTGGCAAGGCCAGTCTCTCGGATCTCAACGTCATGGCTAATTTCGATAAGTCGACACCGCTATTCTTCAAGAACGTCTGCGCGGGTACGCACATCAAGACGGGAGAACTGACCGCCATCAAGTCCGGTGCCGATGGAAAGCCGTACCTGAAGGTGGACTTCAAGGAACTGTTCGTCACCAGCCTGCAAATGTCCGCATCGAGCGAAATTCCCACTGTCAGCGTTTCGTTCAGCTATAACGAAATCAAGATTGACTACTCCGAGCAGAGCGAAACGGGCACCCTTACCAGCACCGGCGCTGTCACCTACGACACAAAAGGAAACAAACTCTCGTAAGGCGGCTCCCACTGTATGGATGCTCTTTCCCTTTATCGAGCCGGGCAGCTTAAGCCGGCAATTGACGCGCTTGGTGACGAGTTGAGGAAACAACCTCTCGACACCAAGCGCCGCACCTTCTTGTTCGAATTGCTCTGCTTTGCCGGCGAGTATGACCGCGCCGGCAAGCAGCTTGATGTTCTTTCCGACGCCAGCGCGGAGACCGCCGCTGGCGCTATGCTGTATCGTTCGGCGCTTCATGCGGAGCGGATACGGCAGGAAATGTTCGCCGAAGACAAGCTGCCGCTGGGGACGGAGCATCCGCCGTCGCCGGGGCGGTTGAACGGCGCAGAGTTTGCGGAGCTGTCGGATTCGGACCCGCGGATCGGTGCGAATCTGGAGGCATTTATCGCGGGCAGCTATACGTGGATACCTTTCTCATATATCGAGTCGATTGAAACGGAGACGCCGAAGCGGCTTCGGGATTTACTGTGGCTGCCGGCAATTCTGCACACGACCTCGGATTTTCGGCTTCAGGATCTGGGGGAAGTGCTTCTGCCCGCGCTGGCGCCGCTTTCGTGGAAGAGCACCGATGACGCCGTGCGGCTGGGGCGCTCGACGGTGTGGGAAGCTGACGCGAAGTACGGGGACGTTCCCCGCGGCCAGAAGTCGCTGCTGTACGGGGATGAAGAAGGACCATTCCTGGAGATGCGGAAGCTGAGCTTCAATCACACGAGGGAGACGGCTGAAAGTGCCACTACGGGATGATCTGCTGAATCCGGTCCCGGGGGAAAATCCGTCGGGGGCAAGCCTGCGGTACGAGCGCGTCTATGACCAGATCAAGGAAGCGCGCACAGAAGATGACGAAAGCATTCCAACCGGCGCGTGGCAGCGTCAGGCGAAAAAAGCCGATTTCGCGTTAGTGATCAAACTGGCCGGGGAAGCGCTGGCCACCAAAAGCAAAGACCTGCAACTGGCGGCGTGGCTGACCGAGGCGCACGTGAAGCGGGAAGGCATCGGGCTGGTCGAGCCGTGCTTCAAGCTGATGTGGGACCTGCAGGAGCAGTTCTGGGAGACGCTGCACCCGGAAATTGAAGACGGCGACGCGGGGATGCGCGCGGTGCCGATTGAATGGGTCGCGAACCGGATTGCGGCGGTTCTGCGCGAGTCGCCGATCACGCGGGACAGCCTGAATTATTTTCAGTTCAAGGAATCGCGGGCCATCGGCTACGAGGCGGACGCGGAGTCGAGCGACGCAAAGCGCGAGGCGCGTGAGCTTGGGATCAAAGACGGCAAGGTGACGGGCGAGGAATTCGACAAGTCTTTCGCTTCAACGCCGAAGTCGTTTTACGCCCAGCTTGAGAATTCGATCCACGCCGCAACGGAGACGCTGGACGGCCTGCAGGTCTACTGCGAAGGGAAGTACGGCGACGATGGTCCGGGCTTCAGCCGGTTGCACGGCTCGCTGGAGGAAGTGGGCCAGGTTATCACCAGCCTCCTGAATGAGAAGCGCAAGCTTGAGCCTGATCCGGTGGCTGAAAGCGCGGAGGAGGAGCCGGAAGAAGAGGTCGAGTCCGAAGCTGAGCCGGAGGAGGCGGACCCATCTGAAGCGGCCGCCGCTCCCGTTGCGAAGAAGGGCAAGGCGCTCTCGGCGGAGCCGGTGGACTGGGACGACGCGATCCGGCGGGTTCAGTCGTGCGCGCTTTTTCTTCAGAAGGATCGTTCTTCGAGCCCGATTGCGTATTTGCTGCAATCGTCGGTGCGGTTTGGCGAGATGCGGGAGCAGGGAAGCTCGGCTTCGTATGATTTTCTGGCGTCTCCGCCGACCGAAGTGCGGCAGGCGCTCAAGCGGCTTTCTTCAGAAGGGAATTGGGAAGAACTGCTGATGGCGGCGGTTGCGGCCGTGGGTGAGCCCTGCGGGCGGGCGTGGCTGGACGCGCACCGGTATGCGTGGAAGGCGAGCTACGAGGCGGGATATTCGGGGATCAGCGCGAGCGTGATTGCGACGGTGCAGTCGCTGTTGAAGGATATTCCAGAACTTCCCGGCTGGACGCTCGATGATGACACGCCGACGGCGAATGCGGAGACGCAGCGGTGGCTGGAAGAGATGGTGATTCCAAAGCCGGAGGAAACGGCTGAAGCGGAGGCGGAGCCTGAGCCGGAAGCGGTTGAGGCGCCGGTGTATGAGCCGGAGGAGCGGGCGGAAGAAGGCGCGCCGCCGGACGCTCTGGATCTGGCGCGCGATCTGATTCGGCAGGGCCAGTTGCCGCAGGCCATTCAGCTTCTGATGCGCGACGCCGCGCAGCAGCCCAGCGGGCGCGCGCGTTTTCAGCGCCGTTTGCAGGTGGCGCAGCTTTGCGTGAGCGCGGGGCAGAACAAGGTGGCGCATCCGGTTCTGGAAGAGCTTGTGAACGAAATTGAACATCGCCGGTTGGAGGAGTGGGAAGCCGGCGAAATGCTGTCGCCTCCGATGGCCCTGCTGCTGCGGTGCCTGGAACCGGGCGGCGGGAATGGAGTGCGCGAGGCGCTCTTCGCCAAGCTGTGCCGCATTGACCCCACGGCGGCGATGGATATTTCTCTGTAGCGACCTAAGAAGAAGGAGCCTGGAAGCTTGGCGCGTTCGACCACGGAAACGCTGGTGACACAATCAGTCCTCGACCGCGTGACGGCAATCGAGGACTGGCCGGCGACGCGGTCGCAGTCGCTGCGTTTCTTCAAGGATTCGCTGAAGCGGGATCTGGAGTGGCTGATGAATACGCGCCAGCCTCCCATGCCTGAGCTTGAAAATTACACATTGGCGAAGGCCTCGGTGATTAATTATGGCCTGCCGGATATTACCTCGATGGGGTTGGCGTCGTCGTCGGACCATCGGCGGTTGCGGGGGGCGATTGAGACCTGCATCAGCAATTATGAGCCGCGGTTGATGGACGTGCGAGTGACGCTGGAGGGTTCCGATACAACCGACCGCCGCCTGCGTTTTCATATCGAGGGGAATATGAAGCTGGACCCGGCGCCGGAAGAGATTTCGTTTGATACGGTGCTGGATCTGGCGAGCGGCGAATACAGGGTGAAGTAGGGAATGCGCGAAGAACTGCTGGAATATTACGAACGGGAACTCGCGCATCTTCGCCAGCTTGGCGGGCAGTTTGCGCAGAAGTATCCGCGCGTGGCAAGCCGGCTGCTGCTGGAGCCGGATCGCTGCGATGATCCGCATGTGGAGCGGCTGCTGGAGAGCTTCGCGTTCATGGCGGCGCGCGTTCATCTGCGCGTGGACGATGATTTTCCGGAAGTGACGTCGGCGCTGCTGGGACTGGTTTCACCGCATTATCTTCGTCCGATTCCGTCGATGACGGTGGTGGAGTGCCAGCCTGATCCGGAGCAGGGCAAGCAGACGGCGGGACTGCGGGTTCCGGCGGGGACTGCTGTGCTGACCAAGCGGACGGTGGACGGGATGCCGTGCCGGTTCAAGACGGCGTATCCGGTGGAGATGTGGCCGGTCACGGTGGGCGAATGCGAGTGGCGGCAGCCGGAGCGGCTGGCGAATCCGGTGCGTGTACCCGGCGCGGTGGGCGTGATTCGGATGCGGCTGGAATGCGGGCGGGATGTGAACTTTCATCAGCTCAGCATGAAGCGGCTGGCGTTTCACCTGACCGGGGAAACCAATGTGGTGCATACGCTGTATGAGCTGCTTTGCCGGAACTGCATTTCGATTCTTGTCCGGAATCCGCAAAATCGCGGCGGCAAGGTAGCGAGCATCCCGCCCGTCGAGTTGCGGCCGATGGGATTTGAAGAGGACGAGGCGCTGCTGCCTTATCCGCGGAGGTCTTTTGGCGGATACCGTCTGCTGCAGGAGTACTTCACCTTCTCCGAGAAGTTTCTGTTCTTCGAACTGAACGGGCTTGAGGCGATTGCGGAGGCGGGGTGCGAGGAGCAGGCGGAGATTTTGTTCTGCTTTTCGCGGTTCGACCGTCCGGAGCGCGGCCAGGACCTGGAAACCGGGGTTACGGCGCGCACGCTGCGGCTGGGCTGCACGCCGGTGATCAATCTGTTCTCGCACGTGGCGGAACCAATTCTGGTGACGCACACGAAGCACGAGTATCCGGTGATCGCGGATGTGCGTCACCAGGAGACGACGGAGATATTTTCGATTGACGAAGTGCTGGCGTCGAACACGACGCGGCGCGAGAGCATTCAGGTTGAGCCGCTCTATTCCTATCGTTTCCAGGCGCGGAAAGAGGCCGGGCGCGTGTACTGGCATGGGTTGCGGCGGATGAATGAGCTGGGCGAGCGTGAGCCCTCCACGATGCACCTTTCGCTGGTGGATGTGGACGGGCTGATGGCGGAGCCGGACGCGGAAGTGCTGACGGTGCGCTGCTCGTGCTCGAATTTCGATCTGCCGTCGCGGCTGTCGTTCGGCGCGGAGGACGGCGATTTCATGGCCGAAGAGTATCCGATGGTGAAGCAGATTACGGCGCTACGCAGGCCGACGCCATCCTATGATCCCCCGACGGCGAAGGGGCAACTGTGGCGGCTGGTGTCGCAGCTATCGCTGAATTATCTCTCGCTCGAAGAGGAGGGGATCGGCGCGCTGCGGGAGATTCTGCGGCTGCACAATTTCACCGATTCGTCGTACCTGGAGAACCAGATTGGCGGCGTTGTCGGGCTCAGTTCCAAGCCGCATTTCGCCATTATGCAGTCGGTCTATGGAAATCTGCCGGCGCGCGGAATGCGGGTGGAGATCGATTTTGACGAGCGGCAGTTTGTGGGCGGCGGCGTGTATCTGTTCGCGAATGTGCTGGACCGGTTTCTGGGGTCGTACGCCTCGATCAACAGCTTTTGCCAGCTGGCGGCGCGCACCAACCAGAGAAAGGAGATGCTGGGCGAATGGCCACCCAAAGCAGGGAACCAGCCGCTGATCTGACTCCGGAGGCGGACTCGGGCGGGAAGTTCGCGGCGATTCGCGCGATGCTGGAGCGGGAGCCGTACAGCTTCCGTTTCTTCCAGGCCGTTCGTTTGCTGGAGCGTCTTTTTCCGGAGCGGAATCCGGTGGGGCTGTTTGTCTCGC
>JBAUHD010000054.1:0-3614 GCA_049680085.1 Acidobacteriaceae bacterium | reverse complement strand
TTCGTCTCCGTGGAGGGCGGCGTATTTGTTGATGCCGACCATGGTGAAGACCTTTTGAAAATGGGGTGTGAGGCCGTAGATGCCGATGGGTTTGGCGGCGGATTTGTTGACCTCCATGAGCATCTGGATGATGATGGCGATGCCGGAGGAGTTGATGTAGTCCACGCCGGTGAAGTCGAGCAGGATGGCGGAGTCCGAGCCGTTCAGGTGATGGTATGCGCCCAGGACCGCGTCTTTCGATGTGGAGGAGATGTCACCGGAGAAGGTGAGCACGGTGACGGGGCTTCCGGACGCCGTGGTCGCGGTACGGGGGGTGACTTTAGTGGCCGTCTGCATATTCGTTCTCCTTATCAAGTTTAATGACGAGCCGGACGAAGCTCTTTCCTGGAGGGCCATGGTGCCATTCGGCCTCATCGACAAGGGCCTGAATGAGAAACATGCCCATGCCGCGCGGGTCTTCCTCGCCGTGGATTTTGCGGTCGATGTTGGGAACGGCGGGGAGATGAGCGATCCCGCGCCCATCGTCGATGACCCGGACTTCGAGCTGGTCGTTACAGTTGGAAAGCTCGACGCCGACCACCAGCGTGTTACTGAACTGGTTGCCGTGCTCGATGGCGTTGATGCACGCCTCGGCGACGGCGGTCTTGAGGTCTTCAATGCGGTCGCTGGAAAAGCCCATAAGCTCGGCCATACTGGCGGCGGTGCTCATGGCGACTTTCTCAAAACCCAGTTCGGAAGGGAGATTTACTTGTACGGCGCTTCCATTTCTCATGAGTTAACGAACTCCCTCTGAGAGGAATGAACGGCCTCGGCGTATTCCGCCGAAGCCGCCGGATGGAGATGGCAGACAGCGAGGGCGGTCATGTCATCGGTTTGTGGGGCGTTGTGGGAGAAGGAGGCGAGGGTTTCCCATAACAGGTCGAGAATGCGTTCAGAGTTCGCGGCTGGAGCGTCGCGGAAAAGCGCGATGAGGCGATCGCAGCCGAACTCCTCTTCTCCGCAGAAAACTTCGGTGAGGCCGTCGGTGTAGAGCAGGATGCGCGCGCCCGGCGGGAAGGCAAATGTTTCGGCCGCATAATCCATTCCGGGTAACAGGCCGAGGGGGGCGCCGGAGGCCTCGACCATAAGGATGGATTGATCTGGAAGCACAAGCGCCGGAGGATTGTGTCCGGCGTTGACGATTTCAATTTCGTTACTGTCCGGCTTGAGGCGGAGAAAGAGCGCGGTGACGTAACGGCGGCGGGCTTCGTCGCCTTCCGACCAGTGCTGCTGGCCCATGCGCGCGGCGAGTTCGTTGAGCGGGAGCGATTGGCTGGCAAGGGAGCGCAGCGCGGAGCGGAAACTGGTGGCGACAATGGCCGAGGCCAAGCCCTTTCCGGCCACATCGGCGACCACGATGAGGTGGCTGCCGTCCGCCAGCGGCACGGTATCCAGATAATCGCCGCCGACCTCGTAGCAGGTGGTGGAGCGCGCGGCCAGCGAATATCCGGGGACTTCCGGCATGGCGGCGGGCAGCAGCGACTGCTGGATGGAGCGGGCGGCATTGAGGTCCTGTTGCACGCGCGCCCATTCAAGATCCCGCTCGTGGAGTGTGGCGTTTTCAAGGGCCACGGCGGTCTGAAGGGCGAGACCCTCGGCGAAATCCTGTTCGTAGAGCGAAAAAACGGCATCGGCGGGAGGCGCGACGATCAACTCGGCGAGAAGCTGCTGATCGCGGGAGAGAAGCGGGAAGCGATGGCAGTTCGCGTAAGGAGCGGGTGGGACTTCCCCGTAGCAGACGAGGGGTTCCGATGAGGAAGGGGCGAGAAAGAGCGCGCCTTCCATTTCCAGTTCGCGGACGAGAATGCGGGCGGCGTGGGCAAGGACCTCGTGGGTTCGAATGGTGGAATGCACCTGGCGGGTGGCTTCAAGCAACGCCTGAAGGCGCGCCACCTGCTGCTCAAGTGACAGGCGTTCGGCTGGCTGCGCGAGGGCCGGAGAGGGCATGGGTGCTTGCATATCCGAAGACGCTTTTCTTCTCCTGGCGGCTCAAGAAAGGACACGCCTGAAAATCGGACGACGGCCGCGCTGTCCTTCCACGGGGGTGAGCGCCAGTATCAGGCATTGGGGGGGTGGTTGGCAAGAACCGTGTTCAGGGCTCGGAACTCAGGGCTCAGAATGGCTTTCAGCGCTCAGGCTTTGTTCCGTTCGCCGCGGAGGGCTTTCTTTTTGTGACGCCAGAGCAGGAAGCCAACGGCGAAGACTGCCCCGGCGATAGAGAGCGGCATCCATACATAGATAGATCGAGCGCGAGCAAGCCAATTGGAACGAGAACGAATTCCCTGTGTGAACAAGAGGAGATTTATGACTGATGTTTTGAATGAAATGGAAAAGACTTTCCGGATGAGCGAAACCGAGCAGAAGGTGCGGTACGGAATAGGATCGGCCGCGGCCGCGGCCGCCATTTTCGCGCCGCTCAGCTACAAGTGGAAAGGCATTCTGGCGGCGGTTGCGGCCGACGCGATCCTTACCGCCGTTTATGGTGTGTCGCCGGCGAAGCAAATGATGAACGCCTGAAACCACGGGGCGGAGGAGGGCCTGGGCCCGCTCTCGTCCGCACCGTCTTCCCTCTCCTGACCGTTCCAATGAAGCCTTGCTGAGAAACGCATGGACCTGCTCAAATCCGTAGCGCTGAACGGAGTGCTGATCGCGATTGTGGCCCATGGGCTGATAGGAATATCGCTGGTCTGGGACAAGGTGCTGCTGAAGCGCAAGGGCATGGATAACCTTGCGTCCTATGTGTTCTGGCTGGGCGCGATCAGCATTTTTGGGCTGGTTCTGATTCCGTTCGGCTTTAAGATGCCGTCGCTGGAGATTGGGGGAATCGCTTTTGCGGGCGGCCTCTGCGATCTGCTGGCGACGTGGTTTTACTATGCCGCGCTGAAGGCCGGCGAAGCCTCGGAAGAGATGGCGGCGATGGGCGGCTTTACGCCGGTGGCCACGGTGCTGATCTCGATTCCGCTGCTGGGACTCCATCTCCACGGGCAACTGCCCGGATTCGCCGTGATGACGGCGGGCGGCTTTGTGATGTTCATGGCGGAAAAGCTGCCGCTCAGCAAAATGCTGCCGAGGGTGATTGCGGCAGCGGCGCTGTTCGGCATGACCGATGTGCTGCAGAAGATGGCCTTCAACGGCGCGAACTTTGTAAGCGGATATGTGTTCTTCACCGTGGGCACCTTTGCGGGGGCGATTGCGCTGCTGCTGCGTCCGGCTTGGCGCAAGCAGATATTTCATACTTCCGAGGAGGCCCCGGCGCGCGGCAAGGCGAATTACATGATGAACCGGCTGGTGGCTGGTGTGGGGTCGTTTCTGGTGGTGTACGCGGTGAGCCGGACTGCGCCCTCGCTGGTGGAGGCAATTTCCGGCGTGCGCTATGTGGTGATTTTTATTGGGGCGTATCTGATTAAGCAGTTCCGGCCTTCGTGGTTCAAGGAAGACTTTACGCGGCGGACGCTGATCATCAAAATTGTGGCGACCAGCCTGGTGGTGGCAGGGCTGATCCTGGTGGGGATGACGGGCGGGAGCGGGACTTCGGGCGGGCCGAGCTAACGCCTACGGCGTGGGCACCCCGCCGC
>JBAUHD010000053.1:0-3225 GCA_049680085.1 Acidobacteriaceae bacterium | reverse complement strand
GTGGAAAACAAATCACCGTGCGCAGGTTGTGGGCCACCATGCTGTGCGACAGCGGAACCTCCCCCGCGCGCAACGTGTCGGTCAGGATAAACTCGCTCCCGCTCTCCGTCGCCTGGCGAATCGCCGTTTGCGAAAGGCTCCCGTCATCCTCTAAACGATTCCCTTTGGCATCCCGCCCCGCCGCCAGCGTAAGCTGCCCCGCCTCGTCCGCCAGCAGCACAAAGCCCCGCTCCGCCTGCGTCAGCGCCAGCGTGGCTTCAATCAAGGACGCCAGCACGCTCTCCACCGCGCCTCCATTGTTCAGGTCCCGCGCCGTGTCCAGCAGCCAGCGCAGCTTCCGCAGCTCCGACGTGCTCTCCGTCAGCGCGTGCAGCCTGCCCAGCAAATCCGGCTTCGCCCCCGTCGGCTCCGGCGCGTCCTCCCCAAACACCAGGACCGGCCCCTCCAGTGACCCGAACTGAATGCGGTCTCCCGACGACAGCACATGGCGCTCCATCCGTGCCCCATTCACAAAGGTCCCGTGACGGCTGCCCCGGTCGGTCAGCACAAATCCGCCGTTCTCCTCCGCGATCTCCGCATGGCAGCGCGACACCGAGGGCTGCGTCAGCACCAGCGTGTTCTCCGCCAGCCGTCCCACCGTAAAGGGCAGCGGCTGGAGCGGAACCGCGCGCCTCTCCGTGCCATGGATCAGAACCATTACCCGCAAATCAATCATTTCGGTCACCACAGCAGAATGCTCCCCGCCCCCCTCGTTTGTCATCCCCAGCGCCGCCTCCCCGCAACCCGCGCCCGCACCTTGCATCGCAGTTTCGCGGAATGTACGATTCAACCATCACGCGCCCGCCCTTTCCCCCGTGACTCGGGACCGGTTCGGAGATCGCCCCATGCCGGAATTGAAGCGCAACTTGTCCGTTGGCGAGATCATCGCCAATGACTACAAAATCCTCGGCATCGCCGGGGCCGGCGGCATGGGCGTCGTCTATCGCGCCCGCGATCTCAAGCTGGAGCGCATCGTCGCCCTCAAATTCCTGCCCCCCGAGCTGCGCGACAACGCCACCTCCCGCCACCGCATTCTGCGCGAAGCCCGCACCGCCTCCAACCTCGACCACCCCAACATCGGCGTCATTCACGGCATCGAAGAAATTGGCGACGGCAGCTCCTGCATCGTCATGGCCTATTACGACGGCCAGACCCTCGCCGAGCGCATTCGCAATAACCCGCTCAGCCCAACCGAGGCCCTGGACATCGCCATCCAGATGGCCCGCGGCCTCGCCGAGGCCCACGCCCACAAAGTCATCCATCGCGACATCAAGCCCTCCAACGTCATGCTCACCGCCTCCGGCGGCGTCCGCATCGTGGACTTCGGCCTGGCTTCCGCCGCCAACTCCGAAACCGCGTCCCAGACCGGAATGGCCGGCACCATCGCCTATATGTCTCCCGAACAGGCCATGGGCAACGAATTCGACCACCGCACCGACATCTGGGCGCTCGGCTGTGTGCTGGCGGAAATGCTCATCGGCCACGGCCCCTTCGACCGCGACACCGTCCCGTCGATGATCGTAGCCATTCTCAACGAGTCGCCGCGTGGTCTGGACTCGCTGCCGCCCGGGCTCCAGCAAGTGCTCTATCGCGCCCTCGCCAAAGGCCCAGCCGAACGCTACTCGGATTGCGCCGAAATCCTCGCTGACCTCGAAAGCCTGCGCCGCGAGCTGGCGCAGTCGCCCGCGATTGGAATCCAGAAGCCGTTGCGCCCCTCGGCCGGCATCCGCAAGGCCCGCGAGCAGGCCTCCGTCTCGCTCTGGGGAGCGCCGCCCCCGCGCCATCGCTCGCGCCTCGTCACCATCCTCCTGCTCGCCGGAGCGCTCCTCTTCGCCGCCGCCGGCATCCTCACTCCCTACATTCACAGCCATTTCTTCCATACCGCCAGCGCCGCTTCCGCAAAGCACATCGCCGTGCTTCCCTTCAATAACATCGGCGGCAATCCAGAAAACGCCGTCCTCGTCCAGGGACTCATGGATTCGCTCGCCGGACGCCTCTCCAACCTCGGCTCTCAATCCAACTCACTCTGGGTCGTCCCCACCAGCGAGGTTCGCCGACTCAGCATCACCGACCCCGCCGACGCCTTCCACAAGCTCGGCGCAACCCTCGCGATCCAGGGTTCGGTCGAGCGCAACGGCAACGATGTCCGCCTCAACCTCGCTCTCATCGACACCCGCGATCTCCGCCAGATCGGCTCCGCCGATGTCGATGACCGCGCCGGCGATCTCTCCACTCTCCAGGACGAGGCCGTCGCCCGCCTCGCCCAACTGATGAATGTTCCCGAGGTGGGCGGTTCGCTCCGCGCCTCCGGCAGCGCCGCCAGCCCCGCCGCCTACGAGGACTACCTCCGGGCCCTCGGCTACATGCAGCGCTACGACAAGCCCGGCAATCTCGACCAGGCCGTCGCCGCCCTCCAGCAGTCCATCCAGACCGACCCGCGCTTCGCCCTCGCCTACGCCGAGTTGGGCGAGACCTATCGCATCCAGAGCACTGTCACCAAAGATCCCAAATGGCTCGCCGAGGCCGAAGCCAACGCCCAGAAGGCCGCCGAAATCGACAGCAACATCCCCGCCGTCTTCGTCACTCTCGGCCGCATCCACGAGACCACAGGAAAACACGATCTCGCCGTGCAGGAGTTCCAGCGCGCGCTCAACCTCGATCCCCATGACGCCGACGCCGAAACCGGCCTCGCGCTGGCTTATGAAAGCGCCGGACGCATCTCCGAGGCCGAAGCCGCGTTTCAAAAAGCGGCTGCCCTCCGTCCTGATTCATGGAAGGGGTACTCCGCTCTGGGAGGGTTCTACGACCGCCAGAACAGGTATCCCGAAGCCGTAAAAGCCGATCAGCACGCCATTCAGCTCACTCCTGACAACGCACAGGTTTACTCCAACCTCGGCGGGGCCTGCATTGACTCGGCGGACCCGAAACTGCTGCCCGTTGGCGAACAGGCTCTGCGCAAGTCGCTGCAAATCGCGCCCAGCTACGCCGCTTACGCCAACCTTGGAGACCTGCTGCTGACGGAACATCGCCCTGCCGAAGCCGAAGCCGCGCTGGAAAAAGCGCTGAAAATCAGCTCCGGCGACTACGCTGTATGGAACTTTCTGATGCTCGCCGACCAATGGCAGAAAAAGGATGCCGACGCCGCGGATGCGCGGCATCACGCCGAAGCCCTCGCCGAACAGGCTG
>JBAUHD010000052.1:0-2781 GCA_049680085.1 Acidobacteriaceae bacterium | reverse complement strand
AGCCGTTCCGGCCGCGCCGCCCGGCAAGGGAATCTTTTGCTTCTGGCACCGCTGCACTTTGCCGTGCGGGTGGTACTTCCGAAAATTCCGCTGCTCGAGTTTGATCAGCCAGAGTTTTGATGGGGAGTTTATCGCGCGGACGCTGGGGCTGCTGGGTTATGGCAACGTGCGTGGATCGAGTTCGCGCGGGGGCGCGGCGGGGTTGCTGGCTTTGCAGGGCGTGCTGGAGAGTGGACGGCTTGTTGTCTTTACCGCTGATGGTCCGCGTGGTCCGATGTACCAGACGAAGATTGGCCCGGTGAAGCTGGCGCAGATGACTGGCGAAAGTATTGGCAGCTTCTATTTGCTGCCGGAGCGGGCGTGGGTGCTGAAGTCGTGGGACCGGTTTCTGATTCCGAAGCCGTTTTCGCGGGTGGCGGTGAGTTGGGCGCGAGCGGTGGCTGCTCCGCCGAAAGAAGCCGATGCGGCGGCCTTGGAGGCAGCTCGCATGGACCTGAACGATGCCCTGGAGCGGGCGCGCTTGCGGGCTGAAGCCTATTTCGAAAGATAGAATTTTATAGTGCTGGTTTCTGATTTCGATTACGAATTGCCGGGGGAATTGATCGCGCAGCAGCCGCCGGCGGAGCGATCCGGCGCGCGCATGCTGGCGCTGGATCGCGCGACCGGCGCGTGTGCCGATCGGATGTTTCGCGATTTTCCGGAGATGCTGCGCGAGGGCGACGTGCTGGTGCTGAATGATAGCCGGGTGATTCCGGCGCGGTTGTTTGCGCAGCGCGAGCGGGCGCACGGCAGCCCTGACCAGGAGCGGGGACAGCCGCCGACCGGGCGAGTGCAGGTGTTTCTGACGGAGCAGACGGGCGAGTGGGAGTGGAAGGCGCTGGTGCGTCCAGGCCGCAAGGTGCTGCGGGGAGAAGCGCTCGTTTTCGGCGAAGGCGAGCTTCGCGCTGAGGTGACGGAGCACGGCGAGTTCGGCGAGCGGACGCTGCGATTTGTTCCGGTCGATGATTTTTTTGGAGCGGTCGAGGCGCTGGGTCATGTTCCTCTGCCTCCTTATATTCATCGCGAAGACGCGGACACCGACCGCGAGCGCTACCAGACGGTCTATGCGCGGCAGAAAGGTTCTGTGGCCGCACCGACGGCGGGGCTGCACTTTACGCCGGAGATTCTGGAGCGGATTCGCGCGCGCGGAGTGCGGATTGTTTACGTGACGCTGCATGTTGGGCTGGGGACGTTTGCGCCGGTGCGGGTGGAGCGGGTTGAGGAAATTCATCTGCACACCGAGCGCTACACGCTGCCGGAAGAAACGGCGGAAGAGTTGAACGCGGCGCGGCGAGAGGGACGCCGCATTGTGGCGGCGGGGACCACGTCGGTGCGGACTCTGGAGCATTGCGCGTTGCAGGGCGAGTTCAGGGCACACTCTGGCAGCACCGATATTTTTATTGCTCCGGGATTTGAGTTTCGCGCGGTGGGGGCGCTGCTGACAAATTTCCACCTGCCGCAATCGACGCTGCTGATGCTGGTGAGCGCGCTGGGCGGACGCGATCATGTGCTGGCCGCGTATCGCCACGCGGTTGCGGAGCGATACAGGTTTTTCTCTTACGGAGACTGCATGTTTCTCTCCTGAGCGGCGCAGGCAGTAGACTCAAACCGATGCTGTCAACCGCGACCAAGCCGCCTGTTTTCCTGCTCGATTCCATGTCATTCATCTTTCGCGCCTACCACGCGATGCAGCGCCAGCGGCCCATGTCCACACGCACGGGCGTGCCCACGGCGGCGACTTATGTTTTTGTGAACATGATGAACAAGCTGCGGAGGGACTTTCAGCCGGAGTATCTGGCCGCGGTGTTTGACGTGAGCACGCCGGTGTTTCGTGATGAGCGGGCGAAGGCCATGACGACGATTCGCAAGTTCAACATCAAAACGCAGACGTTTGAGGAAGTGGATTACGCGGGGTACAAGGCCAACCGCGCGGAGATGCCGCCTGATTTGGCGCAGCAGTTGCCCTACATTCGGCGCGCGCTGGAGGCGTTTCGGATTCCGATTTTGCAGGCCGAGGGGTTTGAAGCTGATGACGTGATTGGCACGCTGGCCGCGCAGGCGGCAAAGGCGGGGCATCCCGTGTTTGTGGTTTCGAACGACAAGGATATGCTGCAACTCGTCACGGATGACGTGAAGGTGCTGAATCCGGTGAAGGATAATCTGGTGCTGGATCGCGACAAGGTGACGGAGACGCTGGGCGTTCCGCCGGAACAAGTGATTGACGTGATGGCGCTGCGCGGCGATGCGGTGGACAACATTCCCGGAGCGCCGGGAATTGGCGATAAGGGGTCGGTCGAGTTGATTCAGCAGTTCGGCAGCCTGGAAGCGGCGCTGGAGCGCGCGGACGAGGTGAAGCGCAAGACCTACCGCGAGTCGCTTCAAAATAATCGCGAAAACATTTTGTTGAGCAGGGAACTCGTGACGATCCACTGCGGGGTTCCGCTGGAACTGGATTTGGACGCGATGCGGACGCAGGAGCCGGATGCGCGGGCGTGCCGCGCCTTGTTCACCGAGCTTGAATTTACGACGATGTTGAAGGACCTGGGGCAGGCGGAGGAAACGCGCACGGCACAGTATGTTGCGGAACCAGGCGCGGATGAAGTCCGGGAATTTTGGCGTGAGGCGCGGGAGAAAGGATTTTCACTGGCGGTTCCGGTTTCTGAGTTGGAGACGGCCACGGAGCAGGTGAGCGAGCAGGAAGCGGAGTCGATTGAGGAGCGCGAGCCTGAGTTGAAGACGATG
>JBAUHD010000051.1:0-11428 GCA_049680085.1 Acidobacteriaceae bacterium | reverse complement strand
GCCCCGGCCAGCCCCGATCCGATCACCAGAATCGTGTGCTTGCGCTTGTTCGCGGGGTTCACCAGCTTCATGTCGAAGAGGGTCTTTTCCCACGCCTTGTCAATCGGGCCGGATGGTGTTCTTGCGTCGAGTGTCATTTACTTGATTAGCCCCGTGAGTACGCTGATGGGAATAGAAATATATCCGGCAATAATGACGATGGCGACCAGCAGCGCCCATCGCTTGTTCGTCCGCTCTCTTGATACCGATTGCGGCACGCCGAAGGATTGGAACATGCTCCAAAGGCCGTGGCGCAGATGGAAGCCGAGCAGGATCAACGCGAAGATATACCAGGCCGAAACCCACCAGACTTGAAAGCCGGTGACGACGTTGTGGTACACATCGCCCGGAATAAACACGGTGCCGGGATGAATGGTTCCCGCCGTGAACTCCAGCAGGTGAAAGATGACGAAGGCCAGCACAATCGGCCCCGACCAGTACATGGTCCGCGATGCATACGATGAGTTGATGGCCTTCTTCCGCGAGTAGCCGACGGGCCGCGCCTTCTTGTTGCGCACCGCCAGTTGCACCGTCGCGACAATGTGCAGGACCACCGCGATGATGAGAATGCTGCGCACGATCCACAGCAGCGTGCCGTCAAAGTGCAGAAACTCGGCGTAGGAGTTGAACCTGTCCGGCCCCGAGTACACCAGCAGGTTGCCCAGCAGATGTCCAATCAGGAACAGGAAAAGGATGCAGCCAGTAACGGCCATCACGATCTTCTTGCCGTTGGTCGATTGCCAGAAACCGGGCGCGCGTTGCAGATCGATTGCCGTTGCGCTGGTAGGTGCGCTCATTGAATAGTCCAGGCCTTCTTGAAAGGAGGCATTGTGCCCTCCGTATTTTATCGCGCCGCCGATACGCCGGCAGCGCATGTGAGGAGCAGCCGCAGTCCCGAAGGCCGGCTGCCCAAATGCGGCCCGAGCCGTCGAGCCGCTGTTGCAGTGTGAAGCAGCATCACTTTGGGAGCGTCACTACCTATTATGGTTTCGTCAAGCGGCGAGCGTCAAGAAAAGGACGCTTCCCGCCGCCTCAACACAATCGAAACTCCAGGTGCGCAGCGCGCAGCGCAGACAGCAGGTTGCGCAGCGCGCGGCCTCGATGGCTGAGCGTGTGCTTCGTCACCAGATCAATTTCCGCCATCGTCTTTCCCAATTCGGGCAGGTAAAAAAGGGGATCGTAACCGAACCCTCCCGCTCCCCGTGGTTCACTGAGAATTTCGCCTTCGACCGAGCCTTCGCCGGTGTATAGGCACACGCCGTCGCGCGCCGCGGCCAGCACGCAGCGGTAGCGGGCAGAGCCTTGGCCGCGCGGCACATTTCGCATCTTCGATAGAAGATAAAGGTTATTGCGCTGGTCGGTAGTCGCCATACCCTCGTCGCTAAACCCCGCATCGGCGGCGTAGCGCGCGGAGCGTACTCCCGGCTCACCGTGCAGTGCATCTACTTCCAGCCCGGAATCATCGGCGATGACGATTTCTCCCGGAGTGAACTGGCTGTAGTAAACCGCCTTGGCGCGGGCGTTGCCGTCAAAGGTGGGCTCGTCTTCTGCGGGCGCGGGAATATCGCTCAGTCCGGGAAGCGGCTCAATGGAAACGCCCGTGTCTCTGGCTGCAACCGCGAAATCGCGCAGCTTGCCAGGATTACTGGTGGCGACGTAAAGGATCATTCCTCTACGTTAGCCGTGAATCCCTTTCAACGCCGGATAGACCTTGCGATAGGCTTTGTAGCCCTCAGCGTAGCGCGCAACAACGCCGTGTTCAGGCTCAATCCGCTGCGCCACTTCGATGGACGCGGCGCAGGCAGCTTCGAGATTGGGCCAGCCCTTCGCTCCGACTCCGGCCAGCAGCGCCGCTCCAAAGGCCGCGCCTTCCTCAGCGACCAGAACATCGCAGGGATATCCGTAAATCGCCGCCTGAATTTCGCGCCACAGCGGGCCGCGCGCACCGCCTCCGCCCAAACGCACGCCTTTGACGGGAATGCCAAGTTCGGCGAAGAGCGTGAATGTGTCCTTCAGCGAGTACGCCACGCCCTCCAGTACGGCGCGAACCAGATGCCCCCGCGTGTGTCCGGCGGTCAGGCCAACAAACGCCGCGCGCGCCTGAGAGTCCAGATGCGGCGTGCGCTCGCCCAGCAGATAGGGCGTCCACAGCAGACCGTCGCTGCCTGCCGGGATCCGCCCCGCGTCCGCAGTCAGCGCTTCGTAATCCGTGCCCGGCGCAAGAACATCGCGCAGCCAGCGCAGCGAAAGCCCCGCCGCCTGCGTCACGCCCATCACGTGCCAGCGTCCGGGGACGGCATGGCAGAAGGTGTGCAGCCGACCCAGTGGATCGCGCGTGGGCGCGGCAGTTGCGGCGAAGACTACTCCCGAAGTGCCGATGGTGGCCGAGACCGATCCCGGCTCCAGAATGCCCATGCCCACAGCGCCCGCCCCCTGATCGCCGGCACCCGCAACCACGGGCGTTTCCGCGGGCAGTCCCGTTAAACCTGCGGCATCGGGAGAAATTTTCGCGCAGACCTCCGGCGACTCGAACAACTGCGGCAACCAGCCTTCAGGAATGCCCGAAGCCCGCGCCACTTCGCTCGACCAGCGGCGATGCGCCACGTCCAGCAGCAGCGTACCGGATGCCTCCTGCACGTCCATGGCGTAGGTTCCGGTCAGCCGATAGCGAACGTAATCCTTAGGGCAAAGAACGTGTGCGATGCGCGCAAAGACATCCGGTTCGTGGTTCCGCACCCACAGCAGCTTGGTCAGCGTGAAGTTGGGCAGCGCCGGATTCGCGGTCAGCTCAATCAACCGCTCGCGGCCAATCGCGTTGTGCAGCCACTCACATTCCGCATCCGTCCGCTGGTCGCACCAGATCAGCGAAGGGCGCAAAACTTCGCCCGCGGCGTCGAGCATCACCGCCCCGTGCATCTGGCCGGTCAGCCCGACGGCCTCGACCCTCGCGCCGCTCATGGCGAGGACTTCGCGGATGGCTTGCTGCGCGGCTCTCCACCAGTCTTCGGGATCCTGCTCAGCCCAGCCGGGCTGCGGGCTGCGAAAACCGGCGTGCTCGGCGGAGGCCGATGCGACGAGCTTACCCTGCGCATTGACGAGGACGGCGCGCGTGCCGCCAGTGCCGATATCGAGGCCGAGGTACATGATTTCTCTCTGCTAAAGCGATGTACTACGAGGTTACTGTATCACCTCGCAAAGTGGGCCGCTGGGGAAGGCAAAAGAAGCTACAATCGTTCGACGAAACAAAGCAACGGAAATCGGGTTTGCTTGAATCGTATTTCCAGCATTCAGGAGACTGCATGAATCTTATTCGCAAAGCTGTAGCTGTTTCGACTCTCGCTTTCATTTTTGCCGGCGGTCTTGCATTCGCCCAGAGGCATGATGACAATCATGACCAGGACCATCACCAGCGCTACGTCCACCATAAGGAATGGAGAAAAGGCGCTCACATTCGTAATGAGGACTGGAACCGCGGCGAACGGATCGATTACCGGCATTACCATCTCCATACGCCGCCCAGAGGCTATGAGTGGCGCGAGGTGGATGGCAATTACGTGCTTGCCGCAATTGCAACGGGCGTGATTGCTTCCATCGTCGCGGCTTCCGCCGCTCACTAAGGCGGTTTCAGATTTGCTGGAACCACTGAGCGGTTGTCATCCCGACCGAGGTCATTGCGAAGCAATGGCTTCGGTCGGGATCTGCACTTTTTCGCTGTACACCGATTCCGAATCTTCTCTAGCAGGAGAAAGCCCCGAACCGCGACGGTTCGGGACTTTTCCATTCATAACTGCACATGGCTCGACCCGCTCCGCCGCTCACGGCAGCCGCAGCACCAGGCCCGTGCTCCAGGTTCGCGGCGAAATGCTGGCGTTGAGGCTTGAGAAGCCCCCGGCAGAAAACTCCACGATCCGCCAATCCAGGCGCGGAAAAACCGTCCAGTCAATGCCCGCCACTCCCTCATAGGCCAGCGCCGTCTTACTCACCACGCTTCCAGCCCCGCCCACCTGTACATTGCCGGCGCCCACCAGCCCTTCGACATAGGGCATCAGCGGAATCACTCGCGGACGAAGCTGGAGCCGCGGCCCCACAAAACCCATGTACGCCTTGGTCGAGCCTGAGCCCAGCAGCGTAGCTCGTGCGTCAAAGCCAAGGCCAAGAAACGGAGGACGCCAGAGGTTGTGGTACAAGCCGAAGGTCGGCCCGTACTGGCGTCCAACGTTGGGCGTATTGAAGTCCGAGGCGCTGAACTCGGCATAAACGCCGGTTTGGGCGCTGGCGGCAAGCGAGCAGAAAACCAGGCATCCCACAACCAGCAGAAGCCGGGCTGGGAACCAACGTGTGAAGGGAAGCGGGCTTTGATGGGACCGGCGCATGGCATTCGTCCTTTCCATATCGAGTGCTCAAGCAAACAGGCGCACCCAGTAAGATGCGCCTGCTTGGCTTTCAGAACACCCCGCGCGAGAATTCCGGCGATCGAACTATGTGAGCTTCGACATCACATCGGCCAACACTTCCTTCGAGGGCCGTGTCCGCGCCTGCGGCAGCGTCGCCAGCGGCTCATCCACCATGTTGAGCAGGTCGGTGAAGTTGGGCTTTTCCGTGTCGATGTAGAAAACGCCCGTGAGCACTTCGCCCCGGTCATGAGATTCCATCAGCGCCTTCACGGCCGCCACGCGGTCCTTGGGGTCGTAGCCCTCGTGCAGCTTCCGCAGATGCAGGTGTGAGCCGTCGTGCATGGTCACGTCGTAGGTCGTTCCGGCATCGTAGTCGATGGCGATGTCCTCGAAAAACGGCACAAATCCGACTTCGGAAATGGCCTCCTCGTGCTCCTGCATATACTTGTAGCTCTTGGTGGAGCCTTCGTGATCATTGAAGGTCACGCAGGGCGAGATCACGTCGAGCATCACGGTGCCCTTATGCGCAATGGCGGCTTTCAGCATGGCCGCAAGCTGCTTCTTGTCTCCCGAAAATGAGCGGCCCACAAACGTCGCGCCAAGCTGGATGGCGAGCGCGCAGGTGTCGATGGCGGGCAGATCGTTGATGACTCCGGTCTTCAGCTTCGAGCCGAGATCGGCGGTCGCCGAGAACTGGCCCTTCGTCAGCCCGTAAACACCGTTGTCCTCAATGATGTAAATCAACGGCAGGTTGCGGCGCATGAGGTGAGCGAACTGGCCCATGCCAATCGACACCGTGTCTCCGTCGCCGGAAACGCCGATGGCCTGCACGGTCTTGTTCGCCAGCAGCGCGCCCGTGGCGACCGACGGCATACGTCCGTGAACGCTGTTGAAGCCGTGCGAGCGCGACAGGAAATAGGCCGGGCTCTTCGACGAGCACCCGATGCCGGAGAGCTTGATGACGCGCTCCGACTTCACGCCCATCTCGTAAAAGGCGTCGATGATGCGCTCGGAAATCGCATTGTGGCCGCATCCGGCGCAGAGCGTGGTCTTGCTGCCGCGATAATCGATGGCCGGCAGGCCCAGGCGGTTGACTTTGGGATTGGGGGCGGTGGTGGTAGCCATTACAGGTTCTCCTCGATGACCAGCGCGTTGGTGACGGAACGCGCGTCAATGGGCAGGCCGTTGAAATGACGAATGCTGCGCAGCTTCACGGCTTCAACTGCGGGCAAATCGAGCTTGAGCAGGCTCAGCATCTGCGCATCGCGGTTCTGCTCAATGATGTAAACGCGCTCGTGCGACGCCACAAACTCGTGAATCTCGTGCGTGAACGGATAAGCGCGAATGCGAAGATAGTCGGTCTCGACTCCGTACTCCTTCTTCATCTGGTCGCGACTTTCGGTCACGGCGAAGTCGGAGGTTCCGTAAGCGATAAGCCCGACCTTCGACTTGCCCGTCTGCGTGATCACGGGCGCGGGAACCAGTGTGCGCGCCGTCTCGAATTTCCGGTTGAGCCGCTCCATCAAATTCTGATACTCGTCGGGCTTCTCCGTGTAGAGCGCGCGCTCGTTGTGTCCGCTGCCGCGCACAAAATAAGCGGCGAGCGGATGGTCGGTTCCGGGCAGCGTGCGATAGGGAATCCCGTCTCCGTCCACGTCCTTATAACGGGCAAAGCCGCCCAGCCGCTTGAGGTCGTCGGCGGTCAGCACCTTGCCGCGATCCAGCGGTTTTTCCGGATACTCGAACGGCTCGGACATCCAGTTGTTCATCCCGAGGTCGAGGTCTGAAAGGACGAAGACCGGCGTCTGCAGCCGCTCCGCCAAATCGAAGGCCGCCATCGCAAACTCAAAACACTCCTTCACGCTGGCGGGCAGCAACATCACGTGCTTGGTGTCCCCATGCGAGAGAGTGGCTACGGAGAGAATATCTCCCTGCGCGGTGCGCGTGGGCAGCCCTGTCGAGGGACCAACGCGCTGAATATCGAAGATAACGCCTGGCAGTTCGGTGAAATAGCCAAGGCCGACAAATTCGGCCATCAGCGAAATGCCGGGGCCGGAAGTCGCGGTCATCGACCGCGCGCCCGCCCATCCCGCGCCCAGCACCATGCCCACGGCGGCCAACTCATCCTCGGCCTGCACCACGGCGAACGATGCTTTGCCATCCGGCTCCACGCGATATTCCTTCAGATAGCCGATAAGCTGCTCGACCACCGACGAAGACGGCGTAATGGGATACCACGTCACCACCGTGACCCCGGCGAACATGGCTCCGAGCGCGGCGGCGGCATTGCCGTCAATAATGATCTTGCCGTCTGTCGCGTGCATCCGCTCCAGCACGAAGGGATCCTGCTTGGGAATGGACTGCTCCGCGTAGTCGTATCCGGCCTGGATCGCGGCCCAGTTCAGGTCCGCGGCTTTCTGCTTCTTCGCGAACTGGCGGCGCACCGCCGTCTCCACTACTTTCAGGTCCAGCGAGATGAGCTTCGCCACCACGCCCACATAGATCATGTTCTTGACCAGCTTGCGCAGCTTGGCCTCGGGGCACGCGGCGGCGGTGAGCTTGTCAAACGGAACCGGATAGCACACCACATCATTGCGGTATTGCTTCAGGTTCGCCGCTTCCTCATAAATCGCGACGGAGCCGGCAGGCAGCGCCAGTATGTCTTCCTTCGCCGTCTCGGCGTTCAGCGCAATCAGGACGTCGATCTCTTCCTTGCGTGCGACATAGCCCTGTTTGCTGGCGCGGATGGTGTACCAGGTGGGAAGTCCCGCAATGTTCGACGGGAAAAGATTTTTTCCGCTGACCGGAATTCCCATTCCGAAAATACTGCGCAGCAGCACAATGTTGGCCGACTGCGACCCCGATCCATTGACCGTGGCTACCTGAATGCTGAAATCATTGATAACCGGCTTGCGCGCGGCCTGCGATGCTTCTTCCTGTGTGCCTGAATCCGGCTGTCCGGCTTCAACGCCGGCGCTGTCAAGCTCAGCGTGTCCTGTCGCCATTTGGCGGGGTCCCCTTCAGAGAAAATTGAACGAACGTTACGGTTCTTTCTTCTTCATTATAATCGCGTGTCCCCGCAAAGATGCCGTCCGCGGAGTTACCGGAAAGATTCAGTTCCCGAAATGCATGAATTGATGATTGAACGGAAACATTTCGGGGCTTAGACCAAATCCAACTCTGTTGTACCCGGATAAAGCGTGTCATTCCGACAGAAGGTCGCGAAGCGAACACAGCGGAGAACTTGCCCTGAGCAAAGGCCGAAGGGGACCTGCATTTCCCTGGTGGGTATACCAAGCCTGGTCTTGCCTAATTCCGCAGATCGGCAATCGCGCGCCCGACCTCTGCCTGCTGCTCGGCGTTCAGCGCAAGCAGCGGCAGGCGCGGGCGTCCGCCGTAGTATCCGTTCAGATCGCAGGCGTGTTTAATGCCGGGCACTCCATACTTCGCCAAAACCACAGCCGACGGCTCAACCACGCGCTGCTGCTTATTCGCCATGAGCGCCGTGTCATTGTCTTTCCATGCCGTGTAGATTTCCTGGCAGCCCTGCGGCGCGAAAGCGGCCAGCGCGAGAATGCCTCCCGTAGCGCCCGCGTTCAACGAATCGCGAAGCTGGTTCGCTGATCCGGTCAGCACCTGAAAGCCGACTTCCTTCTTTCGCGCCGGCCTCACACGGGGTGCGGACGCTGTCAGGACCGGGCCGGCAAGCGATTCCACATCGATGAAGCTGTTCTGCAGCATTGCCTCGGACATCATCATGCGCGGGGTGAATGCGGTGAACACATTCGTCACCGGCTCTTCGCGGCGCGGAGCGGTGTGCGTGGCCGCCACCAGCGCGGTAATCCGCTCCACGCTGCCGCTCGAATCCTTAATGCCGATAATGTTGGGGTGCTGCGCAAGCTCCGCGACCACTTCCACCGGAATTTCATAGCGCGTGAATTTCGGAATGCTGTAAATCACAATCGGCAGCGGCGAGCGGTCGGCGATCGCGCGATAGTACGTCAGCATTTCCAGGTTCCCCGTTTGGGGCGCATAGTATCCGGGCGTGCGCACCAGCGCCGCGTCGTACTGCTGCTCCGCGGCATATTCGGCCAGCCGCAGCGTTTCCGTCACGCTCTCGCGCGCCACTCCGGCGAGCAATACTTTTTCCGGCGCGGATACGCCTCGCGCCGCCCGCAGCACATGCCGCGTCTCGTCATCGCTCAGCATCACGGACTCGCCGGTTGAGCCCAGCACAACCAGCCCCGCCACAGGCGTCCGCGAGTACCGTTCTATGTTGTGTTCCAGCTTCTTCAGGTAAAGCCGCCCATCAGGATAGAAGGGCGTAACGACGGCGGGAAAAATGCCTTCGAGCAGCATAAGTTGATTGTAGCTTTAACAGAGCGAGCATTCTGCTTCAGCCATAAGCATTCAGGAATAAGAAACGGTCAGCGCGCAGATTGCTGAACGCTGACCGCTGGCTTTTACCGATAGGCTGAGGGCTTGGTGGCGGAAATCTTCACGCCCATGGCATTCAGGTGGCTGCGCGCCTGCATGGCCTCTGGAGCGCGCGGGTAACGCTGGATGAGCGCCCGGAAATCGTGAATCGCGTCCGCTTTGCGGTCGGCGCGAAGCTCGGCCTCGCCCTTGCGCAATTGCGCCGCCGGAGCCTTCTGGCTTCCGGGAAACTGCTGGAGCACCTGATCGTAGTCCTTGATGGCCTCCGTGTAGTCGCCCTTGCGGAAAGAGATTTCGCCCAGATAAAACTGCGCGCTCGGAGAGAGGTCATCATTGGGATAGCTCTGGAGCAGCTCGCTGAACTCGCCGCCGGCGAGTCCATAGCGGGCTCCGTTGTAATCGGTGAGCGCGCTCTGGTAAAGCTGTTTGACGGGCGGAGCCTCTGGCTGTTGCGTTTGCGGAGTGGGCGTGGTCTGTCCAGGGGCCTGGGTATTGTCGCCGGATTGGAGCGGCTGCGGCCCAAGTTCACCAGGCTGCGCTTGTCCGGGTTGTGCCTGTCCGGGCTGCGTTTGTCCAGGTTGTGTCTGTCCGGGCTGTCCTCCGGCGGGCTGCGCCTGTATATTCTGCAACTGCGACTGAATATCCTGAAGCGTCTTGCCAACCTGAGTCACGCGGGTCTTGAGCTCGTCCACTGAGTCGTTGAGGCTCTGAATCTGCCCGGACATCTGGCTGTTCTGACTCTGGCCGTCATTCGAGACCTGCTGCTGGAGCGCGGTCATCGTCTGCGTGAGCCGGTTGATGTTGTCCGCCGACTGCTCGACCAGGTGCTGCAGCACGGCCATGCGCGAGTCGTTCGTGTCCTGCAGGTGCTGCACCATGTCCTGAAGCTGCGCGACTTGGGTCTGAAGCTGAATGATCTCCTTGGAGACGGCATGCGCGCGAGGCGCGGGGATCATCAGCGCCAGGGCTGCGATGACGGAAAGGGAAATCAGGGACTTCTTCGAGGTCGTTGGCATAAGACTGTTCATGCGAATCGCTCCTAGAACAGGGTAAAGGGGAAAGAGCAAAGGGTAAAGCCTGATGCGCTCCGATGTGCCGTGGGAAGCCCGAAAAGGAAAAGCGGCCAGCGGCCAGGAAACCCTGATCGCTGACCGCTGATCGCTGAACCCGGGCTTCTACCGGTCGATCGAGAACGCCGCCCGGCGGTTCTGCTGCCAGCACGCTTCGTTGTGCTCGGTGCAGAACTGCTTTTCTTTGCCGTAGCTCACGCTGCGCAGCCGTTGCGGGCTTACCCCGTCGGCCACCAGTGCCTGCTTGGCGGCATTGGCGCGGTTTTCGCCAAGAGCCAGGTTGTACTCGGTCGAGCCGCGCTCGTCGCAGTATCCGCCGACGACCACCTTGAGATCCGGATGCTGATTCAGGAAAGTCGCATCCCCCTGAACCGCCGATTGAGCGTCAGGGCGGATGCTGTAACTGTCGTAATCGTAGAAGACATCCTTCACGTCCTGGTGGAATTGCTCGTCCGTGATGTTGCCTTCCGAGAGATTGCTCTGTGTGGGACCCGCGTTGACCGTAACCCGGGCCGTCGCCGTCGCCGACCCGCCGTCTCCGGTCGCGGTCAGCGTGTAAGTCGTCGACTCGGTCGGGTTCACGGTTTTGGTTCCGGCGGTAGGAACTTGCCCGAGGCCCTCGATCTCAGCCGAATTCGCATCGGTGGTGTTCCAGGTCAGCACAACCGCCTGTCCGGAATTGACGCTGGCGGGCTCCGCGGTGATGTTTGCCGTGGGAGCGGGCGCGCTTGCCGGCGGCGGAGGCGGCGGAGGCGGCGCAACTTTTTTCTTGTGGCAGCCGGAGATCGCCAGGACGGCGACGGCTCCAGCAACGAGCGCGACGATGCGCCGGTGGGCTTGCGTTTTGCGATTGCGGACGATGGTGAGCACTGATCTTCTCCTGCGAATCATGTTAGCGGCCGCTGGCGGGCCATTCTTGTCATTGAAATTAGACAGACGAGAACGATCTCCCGGCTGCCGTCAACCTGAAACCTTATTTCCAACTCCAGTTCGGCATGGTGTTCGAACCCCCATGGGTAAGCTGCTGCTGTTCTGTTCCATCGGCAAGCATCGTCCAAATCTGATCCCCGCGCTGAAATACCAGGTGGCGATTATCAGGCGACCAGGAGGGGAAATCGTTCGCTCCCTCTCCGTGCGTCAGTTGGATCCAGCGCTTGCTGGCGATATCCATGATGTAAATGTCCTGCCCGCCGGGCGCGCCGGGGCCGTATTTACGGTTCCAGGCGAAGGCCAGAAACTGCCCGCTGGGCGACCATGAAGGCGAAGTCGCGTAGCCGCCGTCGGTCATGCGCTGCACGTTCGAGCCGTCGGCGTCCATGATGTAAATCTGCGGAAGACCCGTTCGGCCGCTGACCCATGCGATCTGGCCGTTGGTTTTTGGGTTCCAGACGGGCGAAACATCCGGGCCGCGGAATGCGGTGACTCGATGCAGACTGCCCCCGTCCGGGCCGGTGGTGTAAATCTCATTATCGCCGGTGCGGCTGGAGG
>JBAUHD010000050.1:0-14901 GCA_049680085.1 Acidobacteriaceae bacterium | reverse complement strand
CGTCGCGCTACTTTGAGGAAACGGCGATTCCGAATCCGGGCACGGCGGGCTTTGTTGACCCGCGCAACATCGTGGCTCCGGTTGTCGCCCCGACCCGTGTCGAGCGCAGCGTTCCGCTGAAGGCCGTGGTGGCGCAGCTCAACTACAACCTGTTCGACGTGGAGCTGGGCACGCAGCAGAAGCAGTTCGCTTACCTGCAGGCCAAGGACCTGGTGGACACGGTGCAGGGCGTGATCCGCACGCATGATGTCGCGCTGTGGAATGGAAACGACACATCGATGAGCACTCCGACGACCGCGCAGTACTTCGGCGTGGCCGGCCAGATTGCCGCCGGCGGCAACGTCACGACCATTGGAACGACGGCGAGCATTGTGGACGGGCTGAAATCGACGGTGGCGGAGATGGTGGCCAGCTCGAGCTTCGCGGTGCGTCCCACGGCGATTTACGCGAACCCGGTGCTGCTTGATCTGATCGACCGCGAGATGAAGACCGACTTCAATGTCGTGCTCACAACGCGCGAGATTGAGGCCGGCTTCACAGTGAAGATGCTTTCGACGCAGGCCGGCGATCTGCCGCTGATTCCGGACTGGTCGCTGGCTTACACCGGCACGCCCGGATCGGGCTCGGCGGTGCTGCCGGCTTACATCGTGACGGAGGACCTGATTGAGTACCACTGGCTGAGCGATCCAAATCCGCGCGTGTTCCAGCTTGGGGTTCCGGGTTCGCTGGCTTCGCAGTACGTGGTTGTGAAGTTCGGCGCTCCGGTGGTGAAGGGCGCGAGCTATGCGCATTACCAGGTGCTTGTGGATCGGTAGAAGGCAGCTACTAGCTGCTAGCCATTAGCTGCTAGAGCATTTTCGGTCATGGTGTAGACGGTTGGGGATAGAGTCTCGCTCTCCCACCCTTCGCGCAATAGCGCGCGAAGGATGGGGCACCCAAAGTTTTGTAACACTTGACCTGAAAACGCTATAGCTAACGGCCAAAGCGGCGGTGGCGGAAGCAACTTGCGGGGCCGGCTCGAACCTGGGCCGGTCCTGATTTTTTGAAACGGAATTTTTGAGGAGAGATCGATGGGATATTTGCAGCCAGCGCAGTATGCGAGTTATGGGCTGTCGGCGGACGTGAGCGATGATTGGATCACTGTCGCGTCGGCGATGATTGACGCGCATTGCCGGCGCATGAGTTTGAATCCGACGCAGTATACAGAGCGGCTGCGGTTGGTGGAGGGATCGCAGACGGTGCGGCTTTCTTATTTGCCGCTGGCTCCGATTTGGCCCGCGACTTCTCCGCTGGTGAGCGTGCAGGCGCGGTATGGGAAGCCGCGGCGAGGACAGACGATTTATCCGCTGCAGGAGGAAGTGTTGTGGGCGTTTTCGCTGCCGGGGTCATGGACGGCGGTGGATCCGGCGACGGTGGATTTTGTGCCGGAGACAGGCGAGCTGGTGTTTCCGCTGAACATCCTGGGCCTGCCGTACAACGAAGTTGAGGTGACGTACACGGCGGGTCTGGCGGTGATTCCGGACGCGGTGTTGTGCGCGTGCGCGCTGATTGTGAAGAACGCGCAGGCCACCCCGGGGATGAATGTGAAGTCGAGCAAGATGGACACGCTGCAGATGCAGTACTTCTCCAGCAGTTTGATTGATGCGACGGTGCGGGAGCTGTTGGCTCCCTGGGTTGCGGCGAGGATGGGATAACGATGAGCGCGGACTTGAGCACGCAGAAGCTGGATAGTCATGTCTTCCGGCTGGCCGACGCGCTGTTGCGCACCAGCGGCGGAACGACAGCGTATTTGCAAATGCCAACGACGCCGGGCGATGCGGGAGATACGGGGCAGCTTGGATTGGATGCGCCGAATTTTCAACCGCTGCCGCTGTCGCCGGTGATTTTGCGCCGGATGCGGCGGGTGATGACGGAAGGCGAGCCGCAGGCGTACGAACTGATGGTGAGCGGATCGGCAGTGGCGGCAGCGGTGGGCGCGCTGCAGGTGGCGTCGGCGGACCTGCTGTTCCAGATGGCGGCGGGAGTGGTGGTTGCCGGCGAGTTGTTTCTGATCGAGTCGGTGGCGCTTTCAGAGTCGATGGGGGCCGTGTATGTGTATCGGCTGCTGTTGCGCGAGTCGGCGAGCGGCTGGCAAATGCAGGCCGAGAGCTAGGGCGGAGAAACTATGCAAAATGCGAAAGACACTTTTTACATCACGCTGCGCAACCGGCTGACGGCGGCGAATCCGGAGCGCACGATGACACTGCGCGGGGTGGTGCGTCCCGGAATCCTTGTGGAAGAGGCGGAGGCCCCGGCGGCGCAGCTTCCGCTGGATGCGTTTGTGCTGCGCTGGACGAAGCTCGGGGCCGATGCGCAATTGCCTTCGACGCTGGCGACGATGACCTGCGAGATCCACTACGCGACTGCCGGCACGCGCGACAACATGGGCCTGGACCGCGGGCGAGCGCTGGAAGCAATGGATGATGAGTTGCTGCGGATGCTGTGTCCCGCGTCCACGGTGAAAGTGAACTACGCGCAGACGCCGGCAGCGCAGATGGGCACGAGCATTTTCTGGTCGCAGACGGCGTTTGCAGCGGAGGCGACAACGCGCGAGCGAGTGGGGCGCGTGGTGACGGTGGAAGTCTTCGCATTTCAGGAGCAGGGAGAATTATGAGCACAGCGCCTCTTACGGTAGTGAATGCGATGCCTCCGGTGACGCGCCGGGTGCGCGCCTACTTTGCCGCGGTAGACCGCGTGAATCGCGTTCCGGCGGTCTTTGACCCTTCGGTGAATGGGCAATTCGCGCTGGATGCGCCGCCCGCGTCGTGGATTGACCTGGGATGGATTGAGGAGTTCAGCCGGAAATCGCTGAGCAAAATGGCGGGGCTGGCGACGGGCAGCCCCGCGGTGACGGAGTTCCAGGTAAAGGAGACGGTGGACGCGAGCGTCTCGTTTCGCTTCAAGACGTGGAGCAAGCTTTCGATGGCTCTCGCCGCAGGGTCGCAGCACATGAATCTGCTGGCGCCCGCTGCTGGCGCGGCAGCCAATGGCTCGGGGTCGAAGGCAATAGCGGCGGCGAGCCTGGCGGCTTCGGGTTCGACTGCGACGGCGCTGGCGATGAGCAGCACGGCGGGCTTCACGGCCGGATGCATTGTTGCCGTGGACCAGGATTACGCGGGGCAAACGGGATTTGTTGGATCGGGCGTTTCCGCCGCGTATGTGCAGAGCGCGGCGGCGGTCGGCAGTGATCCGGATTATCTTCGGCGAATCACGTTCAATGTGGCGCGGGTGTCGGCTGTGACATCGAGCGAACTGCAACTGGCGCAGCCGCTGATTGCAGGCGCTCCAACGAGCACGATGCGGGTGCAGCCGGTGCTGGGCTTTGTGGATCGTGAGGGGGGCAGCTTTTTTCAGGAGTGGTCGGCGCTGTTTGTGATGCAGGGGGAACAGGGCGAGCGGATTCTTTTTTACTATCCGCGACTGCAAGCTATGGCGGGCGCATCGGAGGCTTCGATTGCGCTGGACGCGCCGATTGAGCGCGTTGCGTTGAGCGCGAGCTTCCGCGCGCTTCCGGTTGCGGACGCGAATGATGGGGAGCAGGTGGTGTGCTTCCGCAGCTTTCTGCCGAGCGCGATGACGCTGGTCTAACCAGGGACGATGAGGAGAACCAAGTGAAGTTAACCATCGACAATCTAGACGGCAAGGGCGCGGTTGACTACTCGCAGAGCGTGATTGCGACGGAAAAGGTTTTGATCAAGCGGCAGTTGAACCAGCCTTCGCTGTGCAGCTTTACCGTTGCGGCCGCAGTCGTGAACCTTCCCATGCCGGTGCGTCATGGGCGCGTGGTGGTGGCTGACGACGCGGGCAACATTGTGTTTACCGGGTACGTGGCGGCAGAGCCGGCGCTGGAACTAGTTGGGCAGAGCAGCGCCGGGCCGGCATTTCAGGCACTGGTTTCCGCGGTGAGCGATGAGGTCCTGCTCAACCAGCAGCCCTCGCCGGTGTTGCTGGCCGGAGTATCGCAGCCTGCGAATCAATTGTTGCAGGGCCTGAGCGCGGGGCTGGATACCACCGGACTTTCGTTTAACCTGGCGTCGGCGAACGGCGCGATTGGGAATTTTCTTCCGGAAGCGGGGCAGAACTGGTCGGCGAACGCCGGCACGCTGGCGGCGATGGCGCGCAGCGCCTACCGGGTGGTGAACGGAGTGGTGATGATGCAGCCGGTCGGCAGCGTGGTTCACGCGCTGAGCGAAGCCGACGGGACGCTGAATCTTTCCACGTTGAAGGCCGCGATGGTGAAGACGCTGGCGAATGACGTGACCGTGTGCGGTCCCACGGAACCCGCCGCCTACGTCACCGAATTTTTTGAGGGCGACGGGGCGACCATGCTGTTTGACCTGACGGAAATACCCTATTTGCCGGCGGCGTCCACGGCGAAGCCGTTTACGGAGCTGTTCGAGGAGCCGGAGATCAACCCGGCGGTGTGGAACGTGGTCGGCACGGGGAGCTACTTCACGCTTACCTCCGCTGGACTCACCTGCTCCGGAGGCAACGGATTCGATGGCGCCATTTATGCCGAGACAATGAACCCGATTGAGCTTGGGGGCTCACTTGTGATCGAAGCGCGCGGGGTGCAGTTTGGCTCGTTGACCACGGGGATTCTCAACGCGATTTACGGCGGCGTCATCAGCACTGTGAACTGCGTGGCGGGGTTCCAGATAAGCCAGCCGAGTGGAACGACGCAGATCAGCGCGCTGATTATGGGAGTTGCGGCGGGCAGTCCGTTCACGGCGGTGGCCGGGCATATGTACACGCTGCGGCTGCGCGTTTACTGCAACGAGATGCAGCGCGTGGACCAGGGCTATACCTCCGTTGACAGCGCGGGCACGCATACTTACGGCGGCGTTTACCTGCCGGCCGGCGGAACCGTAATGCTGGAGGTGCAGGACACGACGAATGGCGTTGCCTCGGCGCCCGTGACGCTTTATTCGGGCGCGGTCCCAAATCTTCCCTCGACCTCATCGCTGGGCCTGGTGAACAGCACAGACCTCTATTGCAGCATTGCCAGCGTTGAGGTTGCGCAGCAGGGGCCGGTGTGGGTGATGAGCACTCCGCCGGGAGGCAGCGCGACGGTGCGACGCATGGGCACACCCGCGCAGGGGGCCGACTGCACGCTGGCACGCGAGGGGAAACTGACCTTTTATCCGACAATGATTCCGAAGTCGGGCGAACTGATCGCGGTTTCCTATCGCACCAAGCATCGCGCGGTGGCGCGGAAGGCGGATGCGGCGAGCATCACCCAGGAAAGCAATGGTGGCCAGCGTCCGGGCACCTCGGCGTGGATCGGGACTTTGGAAAGCCCCGCGCCGCGCAGTTCGCATGATTGCGAAAATGCGGCGTCGGCTCTGCTGGACCTGGCGACGGACCGTAGCGCGGCGTGGAAAGGTACGTACACGGCGTGGAACATGGAAACGCAGAACGACGCATGGCCGGGGGACCTGCTGGCGGTGAGTTCCACGTCGGCGAATCTGGCCGTGAATCTGGTGGTGCGCGCAGTGGAAATTGAGATGTTGTGCGGCGTGCCGGGGCTCGCGAAATATGTCATCAGCTTTGCCAATGACTGGGCGGACGCGCTGGCGATCCGGACTTCGTCGAAGGTTCCCACAGATGTGTGGCTGCCGCGACAGCCGGAAACCGCGCTTCCGCTGGCGGATCTTGCGCAGTTGACATTTTCTATTTCGACGAGCGCCATTGCGGTGGACGCCGTAACCGCGCCTCCCGCAAATGGCGGGTTTGAAGTGCGGCGCAGGGACTGGGCATTCGGGCCGGGAAGTGATTCCGACCTTGTGCTGCGCAGCCCGGTCAATAATTTCACCATTCCGCGCGAGTCGGCGGTGGAGCGGTACTACGTCCGCATGTATGACGGATCGACGCCGCCGAACTATTCACGGTTTTCATCCGCGGTGATGGCGAACGTCGCGCTCTAAACGGAACGGCGCGCCCCTGCCCCGGATGGGCGGGACGCGGCCAGTCAGGAAAAAAGGAAAATGACGGAATTTGAGGCACGGGTGCTGGCGGACCTTTCGGTGCTGAAGAACCAGATGTGTACGCTGCTGGGCGACGGCAACTCGGGGCGGATTGCGGCGATTGAAGGCCGTGTGGAGCAGCATGAGCGGAGCTTTCAGCGGGCCAAGGGATTTGCCGTGGCGATGAGTGCGCTTTTTACCCTGGTGCAGTGCGTGCTGGAACTGCTCTGGAGAAGGTAGCGGGCTGGAAGTCTGCTCAATTCGCGAGCGCGACGACCTCCAGTCTCGAAAGAAGCGCCTTTCTTGCTTACAATAAAAAGCTGAGAGAGAAAACAAATGGCGCACACCGTACTTTGCAGTCGCTACAAGCAGGAGATGGAAGGTCTGGACGAGCCCCCTTTTGACAGCGAATTTGGCCACAGGATTTTTGAGAATGTCTCGAAAAAGGCGTGGGGCGATTGGATCGAGCACCAGAAGATGCTGCTGAACGAGTATCGCCTGCAGCCTTGGACCCCGCAGGCGCAGGAGTTTCTTGCCGAGCAGATGCAGCGGTTCTTTTTCGGCGACGGCATGGTGCTGCCCAAGGAATACGTTCCGCCCAGCCACTAGCGCGCGAACACCGGCTTGGGTCGCTCCGGTCGGGATGACAAGGCTCGTATCTGGGCACACCAAAGTTGGTTTTGCCCTACGGAGCGCGCGCGTGGTGGCCCCGCGTTTTCATGTAAACTAGCTCAGTGACCCCCGTGGTCGTCGGGACGTGGCTCAGCCTGGTAGAGCACTCGCTTGGGGTGCGAGGGGTCGGCAGTTCAAATCTGCCCGTCCCGACCATTTGGATCAGTGACTTAGGGAATTGTCTCAAATCTCCTTGCCGCAAATGTGGGGACTTTTATGGGTACCCGATGCACTTTCTGCATTGGGTGATTGCCCACGGCCCTCTACTGGACAGCTTGCTTGCCAAGAGAATCTAGGAGTCCGACCGCCCGCCGTTTGGCTTCACCCCGGACTTCTATCGCGTCACAGGCGCCCGCGATCGCCAAGTCTGGCGGCACTGGCCTCGGTTTGGCGATCGCCGAGCGTGTCGCCCGGATGCACGGAGGAACTATTCGTGCCGAAAACTCCTCGCATCGAGGGTTAAGTATAGAGATCGTTCTTCCTCGATCGTCCGTCCAGGAAAACAGTACCATCTACGTCGCGCCAACCAGCAGACGCAGTGATTCGCCACGAAAGCTGCAGAGAGTTTGTCACCGAGTGCAGAATCGCCGAGTCACTCATCGAGCAGCGGATTACTAATGAGATGTCGGCCAGTGTTGAGGAATCCATCGCGGTGATTCTGGAATGGCGATAACAGGCCAATGCACGTTTCCAGAACCGAGTAGCCTCAAGACGCGAGTTGGCGGCAGCCTAGAGTATGGGAATCGTTGAATCTGCGACAGTGCTCACAAAGCAAATGGCTATTCATATCTGAGCGCAACCGCCGGGTCCACTCTGGCTGCGCGGCGCGCCGGAGAAAAGCACGCCACCAGCCCTACGGTGATTACGCAGATTGCCACAATCCCATAAGTCCACGGATCCATGACCGGCACGCCCCAGACCATGTGCGCCAGGTAGCGCATAAGGCCGATGCTGCCGATCACTCCCAGAATCACACCTGTCAGGATCAGAACTAGTCCTTTGCCCAAAACCAGGCGCAGAATATCGACCCGATGCGCTCCCAGGGCCATGCGGACTCCCATTTCATGGGTGCGCAACGACACGGTATAGGCCATGACGCTGTAGATTCCGATCACCACAAGCAGCGTGCCTATCAATGCGAAGGCACCCAGGACAATGGCCTCAAAGCGCGGATTGGCGAATGTGTCTCTCTGCAAAATTGACCGCAAGGAACCGGCGTCGCCGAGCGCGACGTTTGGGTCGATGGTCCAAAGGAGATGCCGAAGTTCCGGCAGAAGCGACGCCGGAGCGACCGAGGTCTTCACCAGCAGGCCCGGATCCTGGGGTCCAAGAAGGGTAAACGGCAGGAACGCCTCCGGTTGGGGCCGTCCGACCAAACCACTGTTCTTTTCATCCAGTACAACTCCGACGATCTCGTAGGGCTGCTTCTGCGCGGACTTGGAGCCGGAGCCGGAGAAATCGGCGGCGAACTGAACCATGTGACCCACTGGATCGCCGCCGCCAAAAAAACGCTGGGCGAAGGTGCGGTTGACGATGACCACATGGCGGGCCTGATCGACATCGTTTAGAGTGAGCAGTCGGCCGCGCAACAGGTGGGAATCGAGAGTGTGGAAGTAGCCCTCGCTGACGAAATCAAGCGCGGTGGACCAGCGCTCGGAGTGGGTCCGGCCGGGTACCGTGATCCCGCTGCGCGCATTCACACGAGGAGGAGTGGAAAGGCTTTCCGCCGCAGCATCGACTCCGGGCAGCGCGCTGACACGGTCCAGAACCGTGCGTACAAAGCGGTTCCTGGCCGCGGCATCCTTGAATTCAGAAATCGGCAGGGCAAGCTGCGCCGTAAGAATGTGGCCGGGATCGAAGCCGAGATCGACGTGTGTGAGGGCCAGGAAGGTCCGCACCATGAGGCCGGTGCCGACCAACAGCACGATGGACAAGGCGACCTCGGCGACGACCAGCGCCGCGCGTCCTTTTCCATGTCTGGATTGCGAACTGCTTCCCGTATTCGCAGCAATCAGGCGGGATTGGAGATCACCGCGCAACGCCCGCACGGCGGGTACGAGACTGCAAGCCAGAGTTGCCAGCAGGGCAACGCCAAGGGAGCAGAGCAGCACCCATGGATTCAGCGTAATGACCGCCTCCTGGGGAAAGGCGTTATAGGGAATGATGGGGACTATTGCCTTGATTCCGATGAAGGCAAGCGCGCAGCCGACGATGCAACCGGCAGCGGCGAGAACGAAGCTTTCCATCAGGAACTGCTGCACGATGCGCGCCCGTGAAGCACCGACCGCACCGCGGACAGCGATTTCTTTTTCGCGGACCGTAGCGCGCGCCAGGATCAGGTTGGCCACGTTGCTGCAGGCAATCAGCAACAGCATGAGAACAGCCCCCAGCAGCGGAAGGATCAGGCTTTTGAACGGGCCCGTGACCCTGTCGCTCAGCCGGTCCGCGGTTACGGTGAACCGCTTTGGGTATTGCTGCGGATAAATCTTCGCAAGCCGGTGGGCTATGACGTCCAGGTCCGCCTCAGCGCTTTTCAGCGTCACTCCAGGCTTGAGTCGGCCAACGCACCAGACGAACTGCTTGGCGAGTTGGGGGTCGGCGTCAATCTGAGTTTGAGTGATCGGAAACGGAACCCAGAGATCGGCCCAGCCCCAGCGGAAGCGCGGAGACATGATGCCGACCAATGTCCGCGACACGCCGCTCAACATGAAGCTCCTGCCGATAATATTCGGGTCGCCGTCGAACTGCCGTCGCCAGAGCTTGTAGCTCATCATGAAGACGGGCGTCGCGCCGGCGGGCGTGTCCTGTTCGGAAGGCAGGCGCCCAAGGACCGGTTTCACGCCAAAAAACCCGAAGGAGTTCACGCTCATGTAGTCGGCGCTGAACTCGAGGGTGCTTTCGCCGGCGGTGTACTGGACCGGAGTGGAGCCAAAGCCGCCATACTCGGCGCTGATATCGGAAAATGCATGGCTCTGCTGGCGAAAGGCGAGGAACTCCGGCATCGATAGGAATTCGCGGCGGACGCTGCCTGCGTGAGCAAGGTCCTGAATCCCGAAGCTGGTGACCTGGCTGGGGTTCGTGAACGAAAACGTATTCAGAATGACGCCGTAGATTGCGCTGAAGATGACGGTGGCGGAGCCCATGCCCAGGCTCAGCGCCAAGATAGCCAAAAAGGAAAATCGACGGTTCTTGTTCAGGCTGCGAAGCGCAAACCGCAGGTCACGCAGAAGGTTTTCGAGCCATACCGTGTGACTGTTTTCATAAAAGCGTTCGCGGGCCGCAACGACGCTGCCGAAGCCGATTCTAGCTTTTCGATGGGCTTCCGGTTTGGTGCAGCCTTCGGCTTGGAGTTGCTCGGATTCGAGTTCCAGATGGGACCGGATTTCCGCCTCAAAGTCTTCCGGACTGCGCCCGCGCCTGAACATGGTCAAGCCTCCTCGGCGCCTCTGAGAATGAGTTCCATGGCTCTGGTCAGCCGCTGCCACTCGTTGGTTTTCCTGTGGAGATGCTCGCGGCCTTTGCCGGTGAGGGAATAAAAGCGGGCCTTGCGGTTGTTCTCGCTCACTCCCCATTTGGCGCTGATCCACTTCCGGTCCTCGAGCCGTTGCAGCGCCAGATAAAGGGAGCCGTGATCGACAAAAAACACTTCTTCGGATTGGCGCCGGATCGAACGAGCGATTCCCTGGCCGTGACACGGTCCGAGCACCAGCGTTCTCAGGATGAGAAGGTCGAGGGTACCCTGCAACAGGGCAAGTTGGTTTGGGTCTTGCTTTTGGATCGGCATCCGAGAGAAACGTTACTTCGGCCATGGGTCGGATGTCAACCTAAACGAAGAAGCTCCCGAGCGCTCTTCGAGCCCCTGGTCAACCGCGGTTCAATTTGATACTCGGCGACGATGCGCTCATTGAGAACAGCTGCGAAACGTTCGCAAAATGACTGAAGAGCCGCGCGTATGTCGGGGCCGAATCGCATTTCCCATGGCGAACATGGCGATCAGAATTGTGGTGATGGTGTGGCCGTTCGACAGCTTTTGGGCCACGCCGAACAAGGGTATCGGCGCCGTGGGCTGAATCAGCACCAGGCCGTAAAAGATCAGATCCCAGAGGCCCAGAACCTCCTGAGCCGTACCGGCGAACCTTGTTGAGCGGGCTCTCCCATCTACTCCTGAGTCTTTGTGCTACGTGCGACGCCCTTACGGTTGCGTCTGGGCGCCGCTCGCGGACAGAGCCGGTGTTAACGTAGCCGGCTCAATGTTCCAGCCGCGAAGCTTCACGACTGCATCCGCGGGCGCGTCGCCGGGAAGCCGGGCAGTCAGGGTTCTTGACTCGCCAGGCGTGAGTTCGATCCAATCGTCGGACCACATCACGGGAGCAATCAGATCTCCCGATGGGGTCCGAACCCGAGCCGCGATCTGAAAGGCCAACATACCTGAATCGTTCTTCAGATGCAGCCGAATTTCGCGTCCATTCGCGGTGTTGGCGATTTCGGCGTGGGCGGTCACCTTGGCGGCCGGCAGATGCGCGAGAGCTTTGAGGTCAGCATAACGCTCCGCTGGAGTGTGAGTGTAGTCAGTCGCCTCCCAGTCGAAGGTGGTGAGGGTGTAGGGAACCCAGTAGAAGTTCCGGCTGACGACATGACCCGCCGCATCGGTCAGTTTCAGGTCGATCAGGAATATCCGTTCCATGCCGGAGTAGAGGTTGACGGGCAGGGCGGAACCGCCATCCATTGCCCCGATGCTCTCCTCAGAGCCTGCGGGAATGGACGGCATCGCGAAGACCTGCTGTGCGCTGTCCGCCGGCAGGTCGACCTCCGCCTGTGCGCTGTAGAGTTTGTTCCACCGGATGCCATGCACTTCGATGCTGGCGTGCAGCCCGTCAATGGGGTGGTACGTGCTGTTGACCACCAAGATGGACTGGCGCTTGTACGAATACTGGATGTGAATCGGCTCGCACGCCTTCTTCACCGCGTAATAGCCAGCGTCCGGCTCCAGGTTGTAATCGTAGAGGTGCCAGATCATGGAGGGCCACGCATTGTTCAGCATCCACTGAATCACGCCGGTGGAGACGTATTTGTTTCCGCTGTAGGACTCGAACATGGCTCGTTCGGAGTCGTACTCCATGGTCGCCGCGAGGCGTTCGTATTCAGCGAGCGTGGTGGGCGTGGTGTACATCGCGTTCATCGCGTTGTTGAGAACGTCGAGATTGGTAAAGCCGCCGCCGCCAAAGTGCAGCTTCCAGTCGGCGGAAGGAGGCCAGGCCTCCGGATCGGGCAGGAACTTTTTCCGGCTGGCGAGGGACGGGATCGCTGGCCCAGGGCTGGTCTCCGTGTTGAAGCCGAAATTGCCACCGTCGCGCGCGTTGACGTACCAGTAGCTCGGTTCCACATAGTCATATGGCCCGGTCATCTTTACGCCGCTTTCCCCGGTTACCGTTGTGGGCCTGCCGGTAGCCGACGAGAGTGTCGGGTTAGGCCAATGAGTCTGGGCTTCCACGGCAAGATACGCGCTCTCAACATTCGCCGGCGGAGGATTGTCGCTTCCGTTCAGCCAGACCAGCAGGCTGGGGTGATGGCGCAGGCGCAGCATCTGCGAGTGCAGCGATGCTGTGGCAATGGTGAGGTCCTCCGGTGTCCAGCTCTTCCAGCGCTCCCAGTGATCGCAGCAGCACCAGCCGGCCATCACGAGGATTCCATTCTTGTCGGCCAGATTGAAAAAGTCATCCGTTTCCAGCTTGCCTTCCAGACGGAGGGTGTTGAGGTTGAGATCGCGGACCAGTTGAAACTGCTGGCGCAGTCGTTTCGGGTTGGTGCGCAGCAGCATATCCTGCGACCAGCCTCCGCCACGAATGAGAATGGGCTTTTCGTTCACGCGGAACAGTCGTGCCCCGCTCGCTGTCAATTCCGAGGTGATTTCTCGAATACCGAACTCGACACTCTGCTCGTCGGACGTCTGGCCGTTGGCGCGGAACGTCATCGTCAGATGCTCCAGGTGCGGTTCACCCATTTGTCGCGGCCACCAGAGCTTTGGGTTGTGGATCGAGAGCTGCGGGAACTTTTCCGGAGTGAACACCACGGTTTGCTCCTGGTGGGGAGCCAGTTGCACGGGCTGCTCGAAATTCGCTCCCGCGGCCGAGCCGGATAGGGTTCCCTGCACCGGATGGTCGGTCGCGTTCTGTAGCTCCGCATACACGGTCAGGTCGGCGACGCTCAGGTTTCCATCCTGAAAATGAGTCGTTGCCGTGGGAAAGCGCAAGGTGACCGGGCCCGTGGCTACCAGTTCAACCTTGCCCCACAGTCCCATATCCTTGTCGGGCGGATCTGGATTCCAGTCCACCCAATTGATGCCCAGATCTTTTTCAGTGGGAGCAAAGGTCTCCACTGCAAGCACATTCGTTTTTCCCGGCTTCAGCGCCTTGGTGACATCCAGATCATATCGGCGATACGCCCCGGCGATCTGCGAGGAGTCCGCGATCTTCTGTCCGTTCAGCCAGATGTTGGCGCGATAGTTGATTCCGTCGAAATGGAGCCAGTAGTGCCCGTTCTTCGCCGTCGCGGGCGCGGTGAATTCATCGCGATACCACCAGCCGCAATGGTATGGACTGTCGGCGGCCATGGGCAGATTCTCAAAATTCTTGCCGATAGGGTAAGAGGTTCCGGGAATCTTGCGAAGATTGTCTCCGAAATAGGGATCGGGCAGAACTCCGGCGGCGACCTGCGCGGCCACCACCGTGGTCGGCACGGTCGCGCTGATCCAATCCTTTGTTGAAAATCCCGGAGCGGAAATCGCATCTCCCTTCGCATTGAGCTTGCACGCGGATTGCAGGCGCCAGCCGTCGTGGAGAGGGGTCACGGTTCCGGCGTGCAACAGAGGAGCCAGCATCGCGGAGGCCAGAAGACAGGAACAGAGATATCGATTCATCAGCTCAGAAACCCTCCATCTTGGTATGCGACTTTCATCGCCAGCATTGGATCACAGCCCAGGGATTGATCTTTAGAGATTCGATTTCAATCGTTTGAATTGAAATACGTCAGCGGCGGTTCATTTGTCAAACGCAAGTAACCGCCGGTTGTCGATCTTGTTTTCTTGCCCCGTCCAGCGGGGCCGAGGATGTGCGTGATACAAGTTCCGGGGGCACAACGTGCAGCCCGGCTTCCCGCCCTTCATCTTTCTGGCTCTGGTTCAGCGCCTGGAGTATCAGTTTTGAAGCCAGCAAGCCCATCTCGCGCAAAGGCTGCCGAATGGTAGTGATTCCCGGGGTCGCCACGTCGGCCGGCAGAATGTCATCGAAGCCGACTACTGAACAATCTTCAGGAATGCGAAGGCCGGCCTCGGTCAGGCCGCGCACCACGCCAAGCGCGGTGAGGTCGTCAAAGGCGAGCACCGCGCTGAAGCGCCTCCCGGAGGCCAACATCTGTTTGGCGAATCGCTGGCCGCCTTCAAAACCGGACTTCGCATCGGAGAGGTTCGGCAACTGGAACACGAGCCGGGAATCGAGCCGGACGCCCGCTTCCGCCGCCGCCTGTCGAATCCCCTCCCAGCGCGGAGCGCTGTCAAACATCTCGTCCGGGCCGCGAATCACCGCGATATTCCGATGCCCAAGTGATTCGAGATGCCGCATCACCAGCGTGCCGCCTGCCCGGTTATCGACCAGCACCGAGGTGATTTGGCGCTCGGTCAGGTCGCGGCCCACGATCACGATGGGGACGTGGTTCTTTTCGATGTCGGCGAGCAAATCGGTTTCTTCAAAAACCCAGCTCGCAATCACGATGACGCCTTCGGCGCGCCGCTCCAGAAGCATCCGGAAGTGCTTGTCGAACAGCTTACGCTTGGTCTGCGCGTTGACCAGCAGCGAAAAATACTGGGCCGGTTGCAACCCTTCATCGATCCCGCTGATCACCGGAATGCAGAACGGGTCGGACATGTCGTAGGCCAGGACGCCAATGGTCTGGGTACGGCGACGGCGCAGGGAACGCGCATAGGCGTCCGGGTGATACCCAAGCCGCTTGGCGGTGGCCTGAATTCGCTTCCTTGTCGCTTCAGCGACATGCCGTGAACGGGGAGCCTCGCTCAGCACGATGGATACCGTGGAAACAGAGAGCTGACATGTTCGCGCAATGTCCGACAATGTCACGTGACCTGATGCGTGCTGGCCCACTCTTATTCCTTCCTCCCTTTTCCGCCTGTTCAGCATACTCTCCGCCGCCCTGGGGGCTGGGGGACCGAAAC
>JBAUHD010000049.1:0-17569 GCA_049680085.1 Acidobacteriaceae bacterium | reverse complement strand
ATGAAACTGTTACCAACATTTCGCTGGCAACCACAAACGGCTAATCATCAACTATGAATACCCTTGACTATCTTCCGCCTCGCTGCAATCTTTCGCGATGGATCCTGCTCGTCGTGACTGTCTTTTGTTTCCTCAGATGTAATAAGTCAAGAGCCGATTCACCTGCGTGGGTTGGGAAAGGTAAGTATCGCCTATTAGTGACGGTCGAGCCGACGGATATCGGCTCACGTCTATCCGACGAGATGCCGACTCGGATTACGATCACGCCCGAGCTATTGCGCTCCAAGTTCGGCGTCACGGGGAAGGTGGACGTTAATTCGTTTGAAGTCGAACGTTATAGCCCTGATACTGGCCAGCCTATCCGCTACGGCAAGTGGGTTTACGCCCATGCTGATTGGGAGATTCCTTACCGTTGGTACGACGCGTCCATCCCAGAAAACTTCCCCGAAGTGCTTGGCAACGTCGATAAAAAGACTGGTGAGTTGGCGTGGACTCCGGAGCACAATTGGGGATACTTGTTTGAAACTCTCGGTGATTGGGACAGCGGGAATCTCGCATGGATTCATATACAAGACGATAAACGGCCGTCATATTACGCGATCTATTTTGATCTGCTGCCGCCAGGCAAGCTCCCACAGGCGACGCCGCGGCGCGGATTTATCGGAGATGGAACCGAGCGTGTCACTGAGATCGGCGCGAGCACTCATGGCATGTTAATGGGCCGGGCAGGGGTTGCTGATTGGAACGGAGACGGCCTTCCCGACATCCTGGTCGGAAGCGAGCGCGGAGGAGTGATTTGGTATCCCAATCGCGGCACTCGCACACATCCGAAATTCCCGTATGCAAAGCTCTTATTCACCGACGATGGCAAACCGCTTGACGTCGGCTTTAGCGCAGCACCGCTCGTCGTCGACTGGGACGGAGATGGTGTTAAGGACCTGCTTTGTGGCGCTGAAAGTAGCCGCGTGGTTTGGTACAAGAATATCGGCACCAATACAAACCCCAAGCTCAAGTACATGGGACTGGTGCGCACCATAGATGGTGCTCCTCTGGAATTACCGCACGAACCGGTAGACGAATCTCCAGGCATTTACAAGACCGACTATGCTCCCGTTCTGGCCATGGCGGACCTGTACCACACCGGCAACCCATCTCTGATTGCAGGCGGGTATGTCACCGGTCGAATTTATCTTTTCGAGAATCTCGGCCGCGGACCTGACGGCCTGCCTCGGCTGAAGTTCCGCGGTCCATTGCTGGCAGACGGAAAGCCGGTCGATGTGGGTTGGTGCGCAGCGCCAACTTTCGGTGACTTCGAGGGGCGTGGTGTCCTCGACATCATCAGCGGCTCCATGTATGTCGACCGAAGAGGCGGTCAACATCCTCGCTCTCAGGATTACCTGGTGTATTACCGAAATGTGGGTACGCCTAGGCATCCTATATTTACCAAGCGGCCATTCCCCGTCGATGGTCGATTCCCGGAAGGAAGTGGGGCTACGCCGCGTGCTGCAGATATGAATGGTGATGGACTGCTAGATTTGGTCGTTTCGGAAGACACGAATCTCTCGATTTACATGAATGTCGGAAGCCGAACGCGACCGGTTTGGCGAGTGTCACCGCCGCTGCCAGGACATTGGATCTCAAATCCCATAACGAGCGGCACTCAGCTCGACGGAAAAGTAATGCAATTCGTCGATTGGAATGGCGACGGGTTTCTCGATGTGGTTAACGGTTTTGAGGTTAACCTCAACCAAGGAGGAGGAAATCCCGAATTATTCTCAAAGCCACAGTCGATCCTCGCACCCGGTGAACAGATCATTCATAAATCGCCTCAGGGTGACCAATATCTCTTCACATATATTTGCGATCTGGACAAGGACGGTCATCCCGATATTTTGGCTGGAGTCCATCAAGGTTATGTGTATTTTCATCGGAATCTGGCCCGCACTGGCGGTCCAAGATTCGATGACAAAGGAGTGGTCCTCCGCACTGTGGACGGAAAACCTATCAAGGTCGGTCCGGAGCCTGGCCATCCACGAGACTTCTACGTGCTCCAGGGTGCCCGCACGGCCGTAGCTGCCGCCGATTTCGATCGCGACGGCAAAATCGACCTCATCGTCGGCGACACATTTGGCAAGGTCCGTTATTACCGCAATCTTACTGGTGGTCGAAACCCAGTGTTTGCTATGCCCGTGGTCATAGCCGACGTAGGCACTTTGCTGGTGCCATCCGTTGCTGATTGGAACGGAGACGGATGGCCGGATATCCTGATTGGATCAAGCACAGATTACCTGATTCTGAATTCGGGTCATGCCGGTTCGCAGCAGTTCCAGCCTGCCCAGGTACTTCACCTTCCCTTTCTTCCATTCGTAGCAACTCTCAGTGCTGTCGATTGGAATCGCGATGGAGATGTCGACCTGATCGCACGCGCTTCGTATCGCTATCTCTTTTGGTTCGAGCGCTCTTTCTTGGAGCACGGCTACCAGCTGGCCAAGATAACAAACGCAGAACGCCGTGGACAATAGGGCGGTCCGGGTGCCAAGGATGCCCGCGGACTGAATGAAGTTACTGCGCTCATTGGCCCAACCCAGCGCGCCATCCCCGACATGGCTGCTGGCGCAATTCCGGAGATACTCCAGCTGCAATGCTGAGGAATGGCAAGGCATTCACGAGCCCGGCGGAGAATGAGGACGAGCCGGCGTATTTTGGGTTGCAATAGGCTTTACCGAGCTTCCCGATGCAACTGCAGGATTAATTGACACGTCTGGTGGCTGCACTTCAGCAGGTACGGAGGTCGATTGGGAAGCAGGGAGCGATTGCCCAGCCTTCTTTGAGAATGCCCCATGCTGCGTAGACGGCGCCTCCATGGACGTACTCGCAGGCTTAGGCGCCATCGCCGGCTCGTCAGCGGGCGCTGTGGATTTAGGCGCGTGTTCGGTTGTCGTCGGCATCCTTCGGGTCTCGGATGGCAGTGGTCTCTGCGACACCAGTATCGCTTGCATGTTCAGGGTTTGCACCGTGGCAGGATCATCTCGGAGCTTGATATAGAGGGCGCCGTTGATTGGGTGAGGGACTTCGAGTTCGGTGCCGGTGAAGTCAAGTGGCACCTCGGTAGGATCGGCGAAGTCAGACGTTGCGGAAAAGGACTTGGCAAGGAAGAGATTGGAGCCTGAAAGCAGACACGGCCGGCTAAGGGCACGCGGGCACTGGAGATCCCTAAATTCAGGTAAACGGACCAGGGTGCCAAGCGAAAACCAATCGCTGGCGACGCCATCGGCGGCGACCACGCGGGCGCGAAGCGGCCCGAAGGCGGAAAGACCGAAGCTCTTGAGTGGGTCGATGTTGGCGACGGCAGTACTCGAGTCTTCGAGCATCAGGTTACCGTTGGCAAGGTCAAGGGTCGTGTCAAAGCTAGAGTCAGCGGAGGCAACTTCGACTTTTTCCTTGCGCGAAAAACGGGGTGGCGAGGTGGACTTGATGAAAAAGACGAGGTGACCCTGGATGGGCAAGTCGTCTGGGCTCCCGAGGGCAATGGAGACGGGCTGGACAGCGCTGTCGAACTGAACGCCCTTATTGAGCAGGACCACTTGAGGCCGCGGTGGACCGACAGTGACCGGGACATTGAGCTTGCGGCCGTCGACTAAGTGGATGATAGCGGTGTAGTGCTTGTTGGGCTTGAGTTTCGCAGTGGAACCTGAGGTTGCCATCGTCAATTGATCAAGGTTCTGGACGCGGGTGAGGGAGCCTGGAATCCAGGATAAGCCCTCCAGTTCAGCTCTCGCCACTTCGTCCAGGCGGGTGCCAAGCAGGACGCCTTCTGTGTCGCCGGCACTGAGCGAGAAGCGCTCGAGCGAGGCGGCGACGGAGTAGGCCTGTAGCGAAATTGTCTCGGGCGCTTTGAGGCCGTACTGATAAATGGAAAGAGTCACCGGCCCGGGGGTAGCGCCTTTCATTGGTATGGTGACGGTGAGTTGATTGGGACTGGCCGAGGTCCAGAGGAGCTTCGCAGCGCCAGAATCTTTTGCCTGTTCCTCGATCTTTTCGACGCAGAGAGTGTTCTGGCCAGCGAGGTGGAGGGTGTCGTCGCGACCAACCACCAGAGCGGATTCGTCGGCAGAACTGAGGCTCCATTGACCGGGTTGGGGGGGGCGAATGAGATATCTGGGACCTTTCCAATCATCAAAGCCCCACTTCCCCCGGACTACACCGACGAGCTCGCCATCGGGCAGGGGTGGCACCGGATGTTCGAGAACGAGACCGCCTTGCGCAGGATCGGCGATCAAAGGCAGGTCGACTGGAAGGCCTTTCTGGTGGTTGGCGCCCTCAATGTGGAGGACAAGATGGTGAGCCAGATGGGTTGCGAACACCAAGGGGGCTCCTGACGCGGGTAGCGCCATCCCGGGCTTATGAATACAGAATTCGTCACCCGGATTGATAGATTGGAGCAGTTCAGCGCGCAAGGGCCCGAGCGGTGGCAGGGCAATCACCACCACCGACTTGGGATTGCGGAAGGATAGTGGCATGTTGAGGTGCAGGTTGAGCGTGTCTGCAGTAGGCAGAGCCAGTGCCGGGATGTACCGGAAGTGCGCCGTGCGAATTGAGGAGAGGATGCGAACGGTGTCGATCATGGCTCCTATATAAAAGCTGTAAGCCCCACCTCCTCCAAGGTTGGTGTAGCTGATTGCATTTACCAGATTCAGCGCGTCGCCGCTGGTGAGTTGCGAAACGCGAGATTGGGCGTTGGCATCATCAAGGACAAGGCCTTCGGAATTCTGCGAAAGACAAGAGGCCTGCTGTTCGGCGGGGCGGTCGAAGCAGGCTTCGTTGATTTTGATGCCGAGGCTTCCGGCGGCCCTTTCGGCGCGCGATTTAAGGTTGCTGGCCTCAGCGGGGGAGCTGATTTTGACCTCATTAAGGTAGGCCTCGAGCCGCATGCGGTCCCAACTGACGGCCTGTAGATCCTGAGCGGCGCGGACGAAGGAACCTGGGAGGCCGCGGACGGCATTGCGGAGTGTGTCAAAGTCACCGCCGGTCTGAGGCGCCAGAAATAGCAGCGCCTGTTGCGCTCCGGAGGGAACAGTGACGAAGACGCCCTCACTGCGCACACCACGGTTCCAGGTCTCCACGCGGGTGAACCACTCCGCGGGCGGCGGATTGGTGGTGCCACGGAGAAAGGCGACGATGAGAACGAAATGAGCCGACTGGTTTGCCGGGAGATCAGGATGAATCCACAGACGGTCACCGGGCAAGAGATTGGGAATCTCCGAGATCGGAAGAGTAATGTCACCGCGCTTGACGTGCACATCTATTTTCGGCCCAGTCAAGTCAAAGGCGGGACCCTGACCATATAGCCCGCTCGTAGCCAGACACCCCAACAGGAGCAGCAAGACCAAACTACGGCGCATCGTCATATTCTACGCACTCCTCTCCAGGGGATAAGCTTACCGCAAGCCAAAACTTATATCGCGGCTCTTAGTTGCAAGGTTCTTCTCAAACACGCGGGTGCCCTATACAACAAGGTCGGCTTCGGCATGATCAATGGCATCCCGATTCATCTTAGCGCGAGCGAATTTAGACTGCGCTGCTGCCAATTGTGCAACTGGAATCCTGAATGGCGAGCAAGAGACATAATCGAGACCCAAATCCGCGAAGAATTGGATGGATTCTGGATCGCCACCATGTTCTCCACAGACTCCGAGCTTGATCTTGGGATTCACTGTCCGTACGCTGTTGACCGCCAGTTCCATAAGATAACCTACCCCCTCGCGATCAATCGTGATGAATGGGTCGGCCTTCAGAATGCCCTGTTGCAGATAGCTGTCCAAGTAAGATCGCGCGTCGTCCCGGGAGAAACCATAGGTCATCTGCGTGAGATCATTCGTCCCGAATGACAAGAAGCTCACGTGCTTCGCGATGCGATCAGCACAGACCGCCGCTCGTGGCAACTCGATCATCGCTCCGATCTGATACCTAATCTCTTGCCCCTGAGCCACGAAGACCTCTGCCGCAGTCTTGTGAATTCTTTCTGCCAGCACCTTCATTTCCTCCTCGGAGGCAACCAGCGGGACCATGATCTCCGGCGCCGGGCTGAAACCTTCCGCAGAAACCATCATCGCGGCCTGAAGGATCGCCTTCACCTGCATCTCAAGAATCTCGGGATGGCTCAGGCTGAGGCGGCAGCCCCGATGCCCCATCATGGGATTCGCCTCCTTCAGCGTTTCAACTCTTCTGCGAACACCTTCCATCTCCATCGCGAGGCTCCAGTTTTCATCGCGGCGGGCAGCTTCAATCTCCGCATTCACCTCATCCACCGAAGGCAGGAACTCATGCAGTGGGGGGTCGAGTAGCCGGATAGTTACGGGCAGTGGCGACATGGCACGGAACATTTTCTCGAAATCATGCTGCTGCATGGGCAGCAGGAGATCGAGCGCGTGCACGCGTTCCTCCATAGTTGCCGCCATGATCATAGCCCGCACATGGCTCAGCCGGTCTGCGGCAAAGAACATATGTTCTGTGCGGCACAAGCCGATTCCCGCAGCGCGAGCGGCGCCAGCAACGGCAGCATCCTGCGGAGTGTCCGCATTCGCGCGCACTAGACACGCCCCTGTTCCCGTCGCCCACTCCAATAACATATCCAGATGCGGATTATCAGCTTTACCTGGCTTCACCGGCAGTTTGCCCTCGAAGACCCGGCCCGTGCTGCCTTCCATAGAGAGCCAGTCTCCTGGTTGCAGAACCTTGCCACCGATCTGAACGGTCTTCGTGCTTTCATCCAGAAGGATGTTTTTGGCACCAGTGATGCAGCACTTGCCCATGCCCCGCGCTACCACAGCTGCATGGCTCGTTGCTCCTCCCCGCGCGGTCAGAAAGCCCGCTGCAACGGCCATTCCATGAATGTCGTCCGCCGTAGTCTCCTGAGTAACCAGGACCACCGTTTCGCCGCGGGAAGCCATTTCCACCGCATCATCTGCGGACAAAGCAATCCGGCCCACGGCTGCCCCGGGAGACGCAGCCAAACCCTGGGTCAGCGGCTCGCAACGATTATCCGATAGATCCAACTGTGGAGAAAGTATCTCCGTGATGCTCTTCGGCTCCACTCTCTCCAGCGCTTCGTGCTTTGTAATCAGGCCTTCTGACACCATCTCCACCGCAGTTCGAACAGCAGCCAGCGCCGCGCGTTTGGCTGATCGCGTCTGCAACAGAAAGAGCTTTCCACTTTCCACCGTAAATTCAAAATCCTGCACATCGCGGAAATGGCTCTCCAGTCGAGAAGTGATAGCCAGAAGTTCACGATAGACACGCGGCATCACATTTGAGAGCTGCTCTAGCGGCATGGGCGTACAGATACCAGCAACGATGTCTTCTCCCTGCGCATTCGGCAGAAACTCTCCAAAAAACTCGCGCGCTCCCGTGGAAGGATTGCGCGTAAAGCCGACACCCGTGCCGCTGTCTTCCCCGCGATTGCCGAAGACCATTGCCTGCACCGTAACCGCTGTTCCCAGCGTCTCGGGAATCCCGTTCAGCTTGCGATAGCATTTCGCCCGTTCGCTTCCCCAAGACCGGAACACGGCATTCATGGCCATATCAAGCTGCTGGTGAGGATCCTGCGGAAATGAACTACCGGTAAAGGCCAGTACGATCTCGCGGTACATCCCGATCAACTCTTCCAATGCATCCTGTCGCAGTTCCGAATCATTTTTGACGCTGCGCGCGCTCTTCACCACATCGATAGCCCGGTCGAACTCCTGCTTCGGCAGGCCCAGAACGATTGCTCCGAACATCTGGATAAGGCGACGATATGAATCGAGCGCGAAACTACGCGAGCCGCTCTTCTCGGCAAGGCCGTCGAGGCAGCGGTCGTTAAGGCCCACGTTCAGTACCGTGTCCATCATGCCCGGCATGGAAACAGGCGCGCCCGACCGCACGCTCACCAGCAGCGGATTGCCAGGATCGTTCAGCCGCCGCCCCGCGATTCTTTCCAACCATTCCACTGCAGAGTCGATCTCGGCCTGCAAGCCCGCAGGATGCTTCCCGTGCTCCAGCCAATATCGGCAAACCTCGGTTGTGACGGTAAAACCAGGAGGAACCGGAATCGCAAGCCGCGTCATCTCTGCCAGCCCCGCTCCCTTTCCGCCCAGTAGGTCGCAGCAGGTACCATCCCCGTCCGCTAAGCCGTTGCCAAATCGGTAGACATACTGCTTACATCCGCCCATTCACCCGCACCTCCAAAGAAAAATTTCTTTCGATACCGTGTCCAACAGCATAGGAAACAAGTTACGAGGCTTGCGAAGCCGTCTGCAATGTATGCTCGTCCGATTCGGACGGGAGGACATAGCGGCGCACCTCTAGTCTGCGGTATAGTTAGCGGGCATGTCGGGAAAACGGAACGGACCGGGATTGCTGGCGCGGTTGGAATATGCCCTGGTGGAGCGGGATATTCAGGAGGGGTTTGCGTTACTTGAAGCGCAAACTGATCTCCCAGCACTGCTCGCCCCTCAAAATCCAAAAGGCCCTTCGCTCCTGCTTTGCCTGGCGCAGTGGGTGGACTTGGGATACTGCGATCTGCCGTTTTTTGAGCAGTGCTGCGCGCGCTTCAACGGGGCGGACGTCGCGAACCTCAAATTTCTCGACGCCCTGAAGTTAAAACTCGCAGGGGCGTTTCATCTTCTTTCCACCGAGAACGTTGAAGAGTGCATCGCCTCGCTGGACGTGGTCCTGCGTGCTGGAGATGGTACTCTGCCATCCCACATGCAATTTCTGGCGCATTTCTGGAAAGGGCGGGCGCACCGAAAAAAGGGAGAATACGAAACCGCTCTGCTGCACATTAGCGCAGCGCGCGAAGCCGCCCAGAGCGCTGGCGCTCCCCGATTGGTTGCAAGCACCAAAATTCATGAAAGCTGGCTTCTTTTCCAGCGGGGCGAGAGGCGTCGTGCATCGCAGTTGCTGGATGAAGCTGAAGAGGGCCTGAAACCCACACGCCACGCGCTGTCGCTCGGCAATATCGAGTCGGCACGAGGCCGGTTCATTCGCCGCTCCGGAGATTATGCGGCCGCACTCGCCCGCTTTGAGCGCGCCATCGAGATTTACTCCAACGGATTTGCGCATCATCCCAACTGCGCCCGCGCCCTCGTCAATGCCGCTTACGTGAAAGGCCTGATCGCCCGCGGCATCAAAGCCAAGATCGGAGATAAGCCTGCGAAAGGTGCGGCCCACACGCGTTATCTTTGCATTTTCGGCGAGGCGCTGGAACTGCTCAGTCGCGCTGGGGAAATATATACTTTGCACCACTACCAAACCGGGACCGGCTCCGTACTGGTGAATTCTGGTCACCTGCATCTCGAGAGCGGCAACATCGAACACGCCACAGTAGAAGCAAGGAAAGCCTTTGTCTTGGGTCAAGAGAAGCACGACCCGATCCTCATGGCACGATCGCGCATTCTGCAGTCGGCGATCGAACTGGCGCTTGCCGATGAAGAACTCGACCAGCACGCGGATGCAAACCTTCACGCGGCGCTCGCCGTGGACTACGCGGAAGAGGCAATCGCACTCGGCACGCACACGCAGAACAATCGGCTGCTCGCCGAAGCGTATCTAATGCGCGGTGCGGCTGCCGCGAATGACCGTTTCCAGGACTGGGAGATCGCGCGGAGCTATGCGGACAAGGCCAACAGGTTACTCAGCAAAGATGATCGTGATCATCTTCTGGAAGAGCTCAGCACCCTCAAGGCGAGGATCTTCCGCGCCACGGGTATCGACCAGACACTCCGGCAATGGTCAACCGGTCAGCTCGGAAACAAAACCTTCCAGCAAGTCCAGGAAGAGTTCGCGGAAATCGTGATCCCCAAGGTTTGGATCAGCCAGGGCAAAAACATCAGCCGAGTCGCTCAGCATCTCTCAATTTCTCCGAAGAAGGTTAGGCGAATACTCCGCAACGCGCATCTACTCAGTTCCTGAGGAGTGAAATCAAGAATTTGGTAAACCGCTAAACTAGGTTGGTAACGGCCTCGCGCACATCGCTACCCGTCGGGCGGGCTAAAGAAGCCGCCCCGGGGTTTTCCGCGTCATCGCTCACGCGCCACGACTTCATCTCCCCGCCGGGCAGATGAGACCACCCATCAAGACCAAGAGTTCTGTATGAAGGCGATGATGGTCGTTTGATACTCAAAGCCGCGTTCAATCCCTATGACGCTCAAGCGAAACCGCTGAGAATCTAATTGCTTAAGCCAAAGATTCGATCAGGGGGTCTTCTAAAGGGGATTGACAACAAATTCGGATGGTTGCGGGGTAGGATTTAAACCTGCGCCCTTTGGGTTATGAGTAAATTTGGCCCTCCGCGATACAGGTAGAACTCGGGGGCATATTTGGGGGCAACTTTTTAGAATGCTCATTGTAAGTAGTTGAAAATAATGGTCGTGAGACGCGAATATGGTGGCGTCTCTGGCCACCACCACACTCCAAAAGACGTAACGGAACCGACCCCGATTCCAGCGACCCACACACGACCCACATTCGTTCACCAGAACCCTTTCTGGCTCCTTCGCGTCCCCTTGTTGTGCGACCATTAGACCGTCAACAATCCGCGGGTGCGCGCGTCATCCAGCAGGCCATGATTTGCCGCCTGCCAAAACTTCCGAGGGACGCTCGGCTACCGGATCAATGGGCTCTCCCAAATGCGAAAGAGAAGTTCCTTGAGCTGAGCGAAATCTTTGGCGCCTAGCTCAGCGCTCCATTCGCGCTCGATACTCCGCAGAACCTCCAGGGCTTTGGCATATACCGCGTGTCCGCGCTTCGTAAACTGGACAATTCGCGCGCGACCTTCGCCCGGCGCGTCGGACCGGACCAGGTATCCGAGATCCTCCAGGCTTCCCAGCAACCGGTTCATGGCCTGCTTGCTCATCCCGGCACGTTCCGCAAGAATGCCAGGCCGGACCCCATCCGGGCTCGGAAACCGCAGCACTGCCATATGGGGCATGCTGAGCCCCTCAAAACCCGCCGCATTGAGTTCATGGATGATACGGCGCTGAATGGCTTGAGCCGGAACGCGCAGCAGCGCGCCTATGAGCATATCCTTCGTTTTGACCGGTGAATGTTCTTGCGATGAAGACATTGACACTCTTAGTAAACTATGTTTACTCTCTATTAGAGTAAATATAGTTTACCAAAAGGAGTAGGCAAATGACACAGCAGATCGTCGCCCCACCTATCAATTCCTCCGGCGAGACCGTATCGCGGCAAAACCAGATCAAGTCTGTGTCCGCAGAAACCGGTCCGGCCTATTGGGGGCCCGGAAATAAGATGACGTTTCTCGCGACAGGCAAGGAAACGGACGGCGCCTTTTTCCTGCCCGAAACGTCTGTCCCGCCGGGCGGAGGCCCGCCGCCGCACATCCACTCCCCGCGAGGACGAATCGTTCCACCTCCTCGAAGACGCGCTGACGATTCAGGTGGGCGAGGATTCAATCCATGCATCGGCTGGCGATTTTGTTTTCCTTCCTCGTGGAATCGCACATTCCTTCAAGAACTCCGGCGATGCGACCGCGAAAGCTCTGGTGTTGATTACTCCGGCTGGTCTTGAGAGCTTCTTTGCTGAAGTGTTCGAGCCCGTTGTGGATCGTTCCGCGCCCCAGCCGCCCGCCAGCAAGGAAATAATCGCTCGATCGCTCGCGGCGGCTCCGAGGTACGGACTCGTCCTTCTCCCCCCGGCATAGCAGCTCAGAGAATCTACGAAAAGGAAATCCATATGACCCAGCAATCCATTGATCTATCCAATCCAACCCTGTGCGTCAATCCCGCGGATGAAACCATCCATCTGGGACCGCTTGCGGTGCGCTTCCTGCTCACGGGCGAGAACTCGGCTGGCACCATCGCGGCCTTTGAGGTCCTTGTCCCGGGGGCGCAGCGCCTGATGGCTCCCGCGCATAGCCACGACCATTACGAGGAGACCATCTACGGGATCGACGGTGTGTTGACGTGGACCGTGGACGGCAAGCCAATCGAGGTGGGGCCGGGGCAGGCACTCTGCATACCGCGCGGTGCCGTTCACCGGTTCGATAACAACACAACCCAGGACGCGAAGGTACTCTGCGTCGTCACACCCGCGGCACTCGGTCCGCAGTATTTCCGCGAGTGTGCCGAGGCCGTCACTGCCGCGGCCGGTGGGCCGCCGGACCGGGCTAAATTGGCCGAGATCATGCGTCGCCACGGTCTCACGCCCGCTTCGCCGTCTCCGGCTCCGGCGTAGCACCTATCCTTTGACGGCAGAGTTGAGCCGTCAGACCCGAACCGTGACCCGCATGAACGTTGCCGGGATGAAGGTGCCGACATCCTTGCTCTTGTTCTGTGCGTTTGCAAGGGATACGAGCTGGTCGTGAAGTTCCTTCTCTCTTCCATCTTTCCGGGCTGCATCAACGGCGTTCATGGTCGGGCCATAATATGCCTCCAGGAGCTCGATAAACTCGGTTGGGCTCTTCTGGGCATGGGCAAAGTAGTATGTATCCCTGACCATCGCGATGTTCTCCTTACGCACACCTGCACGTTCGAAGCGCTCAGCAATGTGGCTTTCCACGCCCCACATCATGGGACTGACAAAGCCCTCGGGCGGCGGAGGCGTAAACGCAGAGCTGATCCTGAGCAGCTCCGACACGAAGGTCGGGTCGCCCGGAATCCAGTTGCCCATGACAACGCGGCCTCCAGGCCTCGTGACGCGCACCATCTCCTTTGCCACGTCGAACGGCCTGGGAGCGAACATCGCGCCAAAGACGGAAACGGCCAGATCGAATGAATTGTCCTCGACGCCTTCGAGATTGCTGGCGTCACCTTCCTGAAACTTCAGCCGGCTGAGGCCTTCTGTAGCGACTCGTTTGTTCCCCGCTTCGACCATGTTCCGTGCAATGTCAATCGCCGTCACCTGCGCGCCGGCTTTGGCCAATGGAACCGCGGTTGTCCCATCTCCGCAGCCAAGATCCAACGCCTCCAGCGGAGGCGTGACCTTGATGGAGTCAACGACCGCTTCGCCCGACACGCCCATGAACGCCGCAATCTGTGTGAAGTCGCCTTTTTCCCACAACGTCTTATTCGGATTCATCTTCCATCTCCCAATATCTCGTTCAGATTTGTGAAAGTCTGCCGGGGGAATGTCCTGCTGACAACTACAATTGTGCAACGCGGCTTTACCGCCAACAATGCTCGTGCGTCGCCTTTTCTTGCTCAATCGGCTGCCCGACGCAAGCTGGTTTGCAGATCGTCCGCCGGATTTTGCTGTAAGACCGAAGACTCTATGGATGCGTTCTCGCAGATTCTGAGCGGAATCAAGCTGAACGGCGCAGTCTATTTCACTGCGGAGTTCTCAGCTCCCTGGGGACTCACTACGCCTGCGTCCAACGCCATGGCGGCGAAAATCGCTCCTGAGGCGGAGCACCTTGTCCTCTATCATTTGGTCGTCGAAGGCAGCGCTCTCATCGAGTTGATGGATGGGCAGCTTCTTGAACTCGAGGCCGGCGACGTCGTCGTCTTTCCGAATGCTGGTCCTCACCACATGAGCAGCGGCAAAGGCGCGAACAAGCCGTTCCCAAATTATGGAGTCACTGCGAAGATCCAATCGCACGATCTGAGCCCTTTGCGCGCCGGAGGCGGTGGCAAAGTTTCACGGTTCGTATGTGGTTATCTGACGTGCGATCGTTACGCCTGCCGCCCGCTCCTGGGAGGACTTCCACCCGTTTTCAAGGTTCACCTCAGAACCGCTCAGTCGGGGCAGTGGTTGGAGAACTCGATTCTGCATCTTGTGGAAGAGGCAGCCTCGTCGAGAATCGGAAGCCAGGCCATGCTCGCCAAACTTTCCGAGACTTTGTTTATCGATACGTTGCGGCGCTATGTCGCTGGATTGCCGGAACATCAAATGGGATGGCTGGCAGGAACGCGCGACCCAATCGTGGGAAAGAGCCTGGGACTGATGCACAACCGCATTGCGCATCCATGGACGATTGCAGATCTTGCGGACCAGGTGGGAATTTCGCGCTCGGCCCTGGTGGAGCGCTTTACACGATATCTCTCTGAGCCGCCCATGTCCTACTTAACGCGCGTCAGGCTGGATTTGGCCGCGCGTTCGCTGGAAAGGACTTCACGCGGTGTAGCGGAAATCGCTGCTAGTGTTGGGTACGAATCAGAAGCTGCATTCAATCGCGCGTTCAAGAGGGAATTTGGACATCCGCCGGGCCGCTATCGCAGCGATCGCAGAACACCGGCTCCCCAACGCTCAGTGAACACTCAAAACCATGACGGAGCCCTATCGAAAGAGCCCTCTGTCTGACGCGGATCGGCTTGGCCTGCACGGCTAGAACGCGCTTGGCCATCAGTAACTATCCGGCGAACGCATGACGTCGGAGCGGATGCCATATCGATTTCGGAATTCAAAAGCTGGACAAGAGATGCTCTTTGGCGACTGCCATGACTTTCTCCCGCATCGCGGTTTCTGGCAGCATGCGAGCGATTTCAATCGCCCCAATCATTGTTGAAAAGATCGAAAAGAAAGCGCGCTCTTTGTCTCCCGTACGCCGGCCCGGCATAAAGGGAAGCATTCGATCCTTGTAGTTCACGAGCTCGGCAATGATCCGGCCCCTCATTCTCTTATCGACCCGCGCCATCTCGGGGGCAAGTGCCGTCAATGGACAGCCGCGCTCGGCGTGATCGCAGTATTCCGGGCTTAGGTAGGCATTCACAATCGCCTTCCACGCTGGCTTGGGGTGCGATTGTTCGGTCGCACGAACCAATTTGTCGCCCATGTCGCGAAAAGCCTCGCGTAGCGCCTCCAGGAGCAGGTCGTCCTTACTCTCGAAGTGTTTGTAAAAACCTCCGTGCGTCAAACCAGTGTCGCGCATGACCGCTGCAACCGCCGCGCCGTTCATACCCTCGGCGCGCACACGTCGCGAGGCGTCTTTCACAATCTTCCGATGGACTTCCGCTTTGTGTTCGGGTCGATAACGCATGGCTCATTATAGGAGGCTCGTGATCATCCCAAAATGCTACCGACCGCGGCAGCTAAAAAAGCGAATCCATAAGATGTCAACTATCATCCTATGCGAAGAAAGAGGACTTCCAATGCCGCCGCAAATCATCTTCCAAATGCAACTCATCCTGGGTTATGTTGCGTGCCTGCTCGTCTTCGGCACGTACATCCTGCCCGGGCTCAGATCCATGGACCGTTTCAGCGCGCAACGCGTGATTGCTACCATTCACAGCTTCCGCATCTTCGGGCTGGTCTTCATCCTCCCCGGGATCGTCGGCCCCGATCTGCCCGCTCGTTTCGCCGCATTCGCCGCCTATGGCGACTTCGCCACCGGCCTTCTGGCCATTCTGGCGCTGCTCACGGTAAGAATTCGTCCAGCGTTCTGGCTTTTCGTCGTCGCGTTCAACGTTGTAGGCGCAACGGACATCGTCGTGGATTACTACCACGCAATCCGCTTTGGCCTTCCAAATGTGGCGGGCCAACTGGGCGCCGCCTACGTAATCCCCATCCTCTATGTCCCCATGCTGATGATCACGCACGTCGTCGCTCTCTATTGGCTGGCGCGTCCTCAACCCAAGGCGACTCAAACCCTCGCTGGCAATTCGACCGCAGCCTAGCTCGGATCGACCGCCCCGTCAACAATCGTTCCTGGAAAAGCGTGGCAGGATTTCCAGAGTATCGTATTCGTTTCTCCAGGATTATTGCCCGGCTTGGGGCAAAGCGACATGATTGGTTAACGTGCCGATGCCGTCGATGGAGATATGGATCACGTCTCCATGAGCAAGCGTGAACGTATCGTCCGGAACGATGCCTGTGCCGGTCATGAGGTAAACACCGGCGGGAAAAGTGTTCTCGCGGAAGAGATAGCCGGCCAGGTCCTCAGGCTTCCGCTTCATCATATCGAGCGTGGTTTGCCCCTGAAAGGCAATGGATCCACTTCGTTCGATGGAGATCGAAATGGCAGTAGTTTTCGGAAGAGACTGATCGGCGAGCAGAACGCATGGCCCGAGCGCGCATGAGCCCTCGTAGACCTTGGCCTGAGGAAGATAGAGCGGGTTTTCGCCTTCAATATCCCGCGAGCTCATGTCGTTGCCGATCGTATAGCCGACGATCTGGCCGTGCGGATTGAGCAGCAGCGTCAGTTCCGGCTCCGGTACCGACCACTTCGCGTCCGCGCGGATGCGCACCGGCCCGCCGGGCCCGACCACGCGCCGCGCCGTAGCTTTAAAAAACAACTCCGGCCGTTCGGCGGAATAAACACGATCATAAAAAGTTCCGCCACCCGCGTCCCTGGACTCGTCCATGCGAGCGGTACGGCTTCGATAATAGGTGACTCCAGCCGCCCATACCTCCTGATTTCCAATCGGAGGGAGCAGGTCGCCAGGGTCAGGCTTCTCGCCGGTGGGGGGACCCGACGCCTGGCGCACTCGGGCGGGCAGGTTGAAATCTGAAACAAGATCATCCCACGAGGGAACGTCGAGCTTGTACCACTTGTCGTCGTTTCCGTTCGCAAAGATGCCCTTTTTCGTGTTGTACAGCTTCATGTGGGTTCCCTCTCATGTTGCGCGGAATTCGGCTGCGCGGACAGTGAAAGCCGGGCCACGATTGCCGCAGTGTCATACACGCACCCTCCCCATACGCCTCCCGATGCCTGGACCAGCGCGGCCCACAGGCGAGTATGGTCCGGCAGCGCCGGGTGCGGCGCAAGGTCGGCTCGCGGCGGACGCGCTGCCAGCCGCCGAGCGCCTTCCTCCGGCGAGAAGCGCGTGATTCCCTGCTCGCCTTCTTCCCCGACCAGATGAATGGTGCCTTCGAGCGATTGTCCGCTGATGCGTATTTCGATCAAGTCACCTTCGCGCACGCGGCCAATCGGGCCTCCGGCCAGGGCTTCGGGGGAAATGTGGCCGACACAAGCGCCCGTTGAAACTCCACTGAAGCGAGCATCGGTGAGCACCGCGACATGCTTGCAGAACGGAAGGCTCTTCAGCGCGGAGGTGACTTGATAGATCTCCTGCATACCGGCTCCCATCGGCCCTCCACAAATGAGTACGACGACATCCCCATGCCCCACTGCGCCGTGTTTAATCGCAGCCATGGCGCTGGCTTCTGTGACAAACACCCGCGCCGGCCCGGTATGGACATACGTTCCGTTTTCGTCAACGAGCGAAGGGTCGATGGCCGTGCTTTTGATTACGCCGCCCTCGGGCGCAAGACTGCCTACCGGGAAGCACAGGGTTCGTGCGAGTCCGCGCGCGCGCGAGCTGTCGATCGAGAAGATAACGTCTTCAGCATCGACGCCGTCGAGAGCCAAAAGGCGACTCTTCATCACACGACGGCGCTCACTGGCTTCCCACCTATCAAGATTGTCACCGAGGGTTTCTCCGGTCACGGTGCGCACGGTTGTATCTAGCAGACCGGCGCGGCGCAGGTGCAGCATCGTTTCGGGCACGCCTCCGGCAAGGAAAACCTGGACGGTCGCAAATCCGCGCGGGCCGTTCGGCAGCGCATCCACAAGTCTCGGCACTTCGCGGTTGATGGCGGTCCAGTCTTCCACGGTCGGCCTTCGCAGGCC
>JBAUHD010000048.1:0-6976 GCA_049680085.1 Acidobacteriaceae bacterium | reverse complement strand
CGACAGCACCGAGTACATCGACTGGAGCAAGGCGAAGCTGGTTTCTTTTCCAAATTTGCGCCCTTCCACCAAAACCATCTCTCTCCGGCTGCCGGAAGACCTGCTGGACAGTATTCGCAGCCGAGCCCACAAGCTCGATGTTCCCTATAAATCTCTGATGAAGCTGTGGCTCGCCGAAAAGGCAAGCGAATCTGCTACGGGCAAGCACAAATGAAAAGAGGGGAGGAAAACCCGCCCCTCCGTTTTTCTTTCGCGACCCGGCAGATCTCAGAAGCTGAACCGCAACTGCGCGTCGATTCTCCGTGCCGCCGAGCCTGAGGAGAACATCCGTCCGGCAAGGGCGTTCGATTGTCCGAAGTTCGGCGAACCGATCACCCCGGTCGGCGGAGCCAGGTTGATGATGTTGAACAGGTTCTCGGCCTGAATGTCCAGCGTCATGTTGAATTTGCGGTTCACCTTGGGACCCTGCGGGCGCGGTGGGCCGCCGCCGCCGCCATTCAGCCCGCCCGGTCCCAGGCCGTGGCCGTGGTGATAATGGCCACCGTCTCCGCTGAACCCGCCATGGGCCACTTCCGGCCCAAACGCGAAGGATTTGCCCGCGCGCAGATTGAAGGTGAACAGGTTAGGCCCGTTGCCGTAGTTGATCGGGATTGGCGTATAGTCCGTTCCCGGATTCACATTGAATGTCCCATATTGGTTGGTGACCGTGTTCGGATCTCCCGCCGTTCCGAAGGAAGGCCGGTCATTGAAGAACGAGTCGCCGTTCACGTCCTGACCCAGCGTGATGTTGAAGGGCTGGCCGGTCTGAAACACGACAAATGGATCGAAGTTCAAGTTCCAGGGAGCTTGCCATGAACCCATCAGGAAGACCCGGTGATGGGCATTCCAACTGGCTCGTCCGTAGTCCAGCTTCAGATCCGCCGAATTGGACGGGTTGCCGCCCCCGTCCGTATTGGCGTAGCTCATAGTGTAGAAGCCGAACAACGACAGCCGCTGCCCAAACCGGGTGTTGAAGTTGGCGATCAGCTCGTTCTGCTTGAACACCCCCTCCGAATAATACTGATACACGTTTGGCGCGTTCGGATCATACCCCGGCACCTGGGGCGCGTTCGCGTTGCGCGTCACCACATTATGCTGCCCCAGCGAATTTACATAGGTAAACGACACCGTCGAGCTCTTTCCAACCTGCTGCTCGAGTCCGATCGCCCCCTGCTTGGTAATCGGGACCCGCAGGTTCGGACCAAGCTCATACACCGCGGTCTTGTTGGGGGTAACCGTGCCGCACGTCGACAGGTCCGCCTGCGTGACGCCGTTCGGGAGATAGCACGTCGGGTTATCGATCACCGCTTCATGCAGCGGAGAAGTCGGGCTGTCGTTCAGTTGATCCACCTGCAGGATGTCGTCCAGGTCAAAGCGGTCATAGAAGAACCCGTATCCGCCGCGAATCACCGTCTTCGGCTTCTTGCTCGCGCTGCCCAGCGCATAGGCAAAGCTGAACCGCGGAGCCCAGTCGTTCCTGTCGGAAATGCCGCTCTGCGACTCCCAGCGGAGGCCATAGCTGAACGTGAAGTTGGGCCGCACGCTCCAATCGTCCTGATAAAAGAGACCCACATCGGCCATGGTGCCGGTGATGCCGGGCTTCCCGTAGGCCAGCGTCAACTGGCTCGGCCCGCCGCCCGCCGCCTGAATCTGCGTCCAGTTCTGTCCGGTGCCCACGCCCTGAATCGTGGCCCCATAATTCTGAGCGGCCGTGACCGCCGTGCAGTTCGCCTGATCTGCCGTGCAGCGCTGGCCGCCAAACGTGAACGTCCCGTTAAAGTTCGCGTTCGAGGTGTTGGCCTCCCGGGTGGCCCGCATCCGCCCGCCCACGCTGATCGAGTGCTTGCCCGCCGCCAGCGTCAACAGGTCCCGAACTTCATACCCCAGCGAATGCCCGCTGCTCGTCCCGCTCGCGCTGCCTCCAAATGTCTCCATGCCCGACACCTGAATCTGCGGCGTCGCAGCAAACGGATTCTGGCTCGAATAATCCCGCCGAAATTCAAACCACGTCTCATTGATCGCGCGCGGACTCAGAATCTGCGTATCCGCAATCTGGATTTCATCCTCATGCGACCCGCTGTTCGACGCCTGGTCGCGCAAACTGAACTGCCCCACGCCGCTATTCTTCTCGTCTTCCTGCCACCGCTGATACCGGATCGTCAGCATATTGTTCTTGCCCAGCGAAAAGTCCACCCGCGGACTGACGGCCAGCCGCGCCCGCGGAGCCACCACCGTATCGCCAAACGGCACCGTGACGTAATCCGCCTGGTTGTTGAAAATCCCCTTCGCGAAATCGCCGTTCACTTCGCCCGCCAGCCGGAACGCCGTCACAATCGACGCCTCCTGCGTCGTGCGCCGGAACACGCTCAAGAAGTAGGAGGCGTTCTTGCTGATCGGCCCGCTCAGCGACCCGGCCACCATGTAGCTGTAGTAATCCGGAATGTCCTTGTTGAACGGATTCCCGGTATTGAACTGCGACGGATTGCCCATCGCCGAAATGTTGCCGTGAAGCTGGTTCGACCCCGGCTTGGTGATAATTTCAATGCGCCCGTACCCCAGCTTGTCATACTGGGCGGAAAACGGATTCCGGTTCACCCGAATCTCCAGAATCGCCGACTTCGGCGGTAGCTGCCCGCCCGTAAAGCCGTCAATATAAATCTGACCCCCGTTCGGCCCCGCCGCCGGCCCCGCCAGCGCCTGGAGTTCGTTCGCCAGCTCGTCCGGATCATCTGACAGTGCGTCCAGGTCCTTGCCCTTCAGCACCATGCTGTTGGCGTTCTCCGTCGGAGACACGCTCACCGTCGGCGTGTCCTCATTGACCACCACCTGCTGCTTCTCCATCGCGATCTTCAGCGCGACGTTAAAAATCTTGTGCTGCCCCGCCGCCAGCGTCACGGCCTGGGATTGCGAAGGCGCGAAACCCTTCGATGTGGCGAGAATGATATAGACCCCCGGCGTCAGATTGCTGACCTCGTAGCCGCCGTTTGCGTCCGATGTGGCTGTCCCCACCGTGTGCCCGTCAGGATTTGTGACGCTGACCGTGGCATTGGGAATCACGGCCCCGCTGGGGTCCGTGACGGTTCCATGCAGTGTGGAGGTTTGCGCGGCAGCGGTGGCGAAGGCGCCAACCAGAAGGGCGATGGAGAGAAAAAAACAGCGGCGAAAAAGAATCACGTTGCTCCCGAATCGTTTGGTGTATAAACAACGACTGCATGATGAGCGGCTCCAGGCCGCATTTTTCTGGTCTGGCCCGCACCTTGCGCGCGGACCCTTCGTCAATCCTGCCCGATCTTCCCGGTCGTCCACTCCGGCTCAACCGGCCGGTGAGCCCGCCGAGAACCGGCGGTTATTGCTGCCCGCCGCCGCCTCCCGAGTCTCCCGAATCGGACCCGCCGCCGCCGCCACCCCCGCCTACATTCCAGGATGCGGAGAACATGCTCTTGCTGGCTGACGGCGATGCGGTAAGGATCGGCTCCACTCCGGCCAGCAGCGTGACCGCGGTGGCCGAGCCCGGCGTGCCTTCCGTGGCCACAATCATCACGGCGTCCCCTTTATGCAATTCAGCAATCGCTACCGCCGGCGTCTCTTTCAGCATCTGCGACAGGTCTTCGCCACGCTGCGCCCCGCTCGCCTGCCCGCCTTCCGGACGAGCCTCGGAATTCCCGGCATGCGCGGCCTCTGCATTTCCGGCGCCTGCGGCGGAATGCTCTCCCGCCTCATGGCCTCCGTCTCGCTTCAGGTGCTTGGCAAGGCTTTGCGCCATCTCCTCGGGACGCTTGTGCATCCGCGACTCCGCCGTGATGTGAATCACCACCGGCTTCTTGGTGGCCAGGTCCCGCACCGTCACGGTATTCGCGCCCGCATCCGCCGACAGAACCGTCCCCGCAATGTTGCGAAACGTCCCCGCGACAATCTCATCCGCCGTCACTTCGCTGCCATCCGCGTTGCGGTTCCCCCGCGCCCGAAGCTGGTCGCCCGGCTCAATCTGCTCCAATGAAGAGGGCTGCGCTTCCGCGAATTCAATCGAGTCCGGGCTGTAGCGCCGCACCCCCGTGTTCGGCGTCGTGCGAATCGTAATCGTGCGCGAACCCGAAGTGATGGTCACGGTTCCCCCCGCCGCATCGACCGACTTCACCAGCCCGCCCACGCCGCGCCGCTGCCAGTCGGCCTCTTCCGCCTGCTGGCGCTGCGCCACCGCGGCCTGCTTCATCGCAACCAGCATCGTCGCCGTCGCTGCCGAACCATCCCCGCCCGGCTGAAGAACCGCCAGCACCCGGTCGCCCACCGCAATCCCGCTGAGCGGAACCGCCGTCGCCCCGGCAAGCGTCTTGGCCCCCGGCTTGGTCTCCAGAATCCGCGCCCCTTCGCCCACTGTGAACGTCACCGGCGCGCCCGTATCCGGCTTCACCGTGACCGACGATCCGCTGATCGCCGTCACTGACCCCACAACGCGCGTCGCCGTCGCCGGTGCGGACGCGGTTTGCCCCGCCCGCGCAACCAACGGCGAGACCGCCAGAACCCCCGCCAGAACCAAACAAAAACGTATCTTGCCCAATCTCATCCGTGCCTTCCACGCGGCCTGTCTCGTCAGGCGGCGGCCAACTCACTTTTTTTGCTAAGGGCCCGGCGTCAACCGCGCCAAAAGCCATGTTGAATCAACGCAACTTTGCAGGCTGCAAAAAACTCAGGTCGCAGGCTGCGAAAAACTCGGGTCTTTGAAGGGGACGGGCTTCAGCCCGTCCGTTCAACGCCTCGTTTCAGCGCGGCTTTAGCCGCTGAGGGATGGTTTTCCTTCCCCAGCCGAGTTCTTTCGCAACCTCTTTCACCATCATCCCTTGAACGTTGAATTTTCTGCGGCCTGTTCTGCCTCTGCAGTTCTCTATCCTTTGAAAACGTTTGCCAGAAAAACCCTCACGCCCGCGAAAACAACCTCATGGAAGAAAAGACGCAAAAATACAATGAAAGTTTCAGCACCTTCCGCAGGAACCAGCCTGTAAGCGATTCCATCGCAGTTCAATCTTTTAGCAGGATATGATGCTCCAAAGAGCCATCGTGTCCCGAATGCCGCACCCGTGACGGTCCCGGCCAGACGCGTGAGACTCCCAAAGCGGCGCTCCAGGCCGTATCAAAACAGGACACACCATGGCCCTCGGCTCTTCCGGAAGCTCCACCCAACGCAGCGGCGGCAACGGCTATCGCGGAGCCTTCGCGATGGTCACCATGCTGTTTTTCATCTGGGGCTTTCTCACCTCGCTCAACGACATCCTCATCCCCCACCTCAAGGCCATCTTCGACCTCAACTACGCCGAGGTCATGCTCATCCAGTTCGTCTTCTTCGTGGCCTACGCCGTCTTCGGCTATCCCTCCGGAAGAATCGTCGAGCATATCGGCTACAAGCGCATGATGGTCGCCGGCCTGCTCATCATGGCCCTGGGAGCCATCCTCTTCATCCCCGCCGCCAATCTGCCTTCCTTCCCGCTCTTCCTCCTCGCGCTCATCTTCCTCGGAGCCGGCATGGCCTCGCTCCAGGTCGCCGCCAATCCTTACGTCACCGTGCTGGGCCCCGCCGATTCCGCCTCCAGCCGCCTCAATCTGTCGCAGGCCTTCAACTCTCTCGGCACAACCATCGGCCCTCCCCTTGGAGGATTCCTTATCCTGAAAGGCGCGGAGAAGCTGGTCCAGAATGTCCACACCCTCTCGCCCGCCGCGCTCCACGTTTATCGCGTGCAGCAGGCCGCCACCGTCAAGGTTCCGTACCTCGTCTTCACTCTGGTGCTGATCCTGCTCGCCCTCGCCATCGGCTTCTACAAATTCCCGCGCATCGAAGGCGCGACCATGGAGAACCAGCCCACGGGAGAAGAGCACGCCAGCATCTGGCGTCATCGCCACGTCATGCTTGGCGCGGTCGCCATTTTTGTCTACGTCGGCGCCGAAGTCGCCATCGGCAGCTTCCTCATCAATTATTTCGGCCTAAAAAACATTGGCGGATTGACCGCCGAGGCCGCCTCCCTCTTTCTCCCCGTCTATTGGGGAGGAGCCATGATCGGCCGCTTTATCGGCGCAGCCGTTCTGCAAAAAATGAAAACCGCCAGGCTCGTTGCCATTTGCGCATTCGTGGCCATGGCGCTGGTCATTCTTTCCATGGCCTCCTCCGGCCACCTCGCCATGTGGAGCATCCTCCTCGTCGGCTTCTTCAACTCCATCATGTTCCCCAGCATCTTCACCCTCGGCGTCGCGGAAATGGGCCCCCTCACCGGCGAAGCCTCCGGCCTGCTCGTCACCGCCATCGTTGGCGGAGCGGTCATCCCCGAGCTGCAAGGCGTGCTGGCCGACCACATCGGTCTCCACCACGCCTTCATCCTGCCCGTCCTTTGCTACGTCTTCATCGCCTATTACGGACTCCGTGGCTCGCATATCGTCCTGCCGGAAACCGCCGTCCCATCCAAGGCGATCTAAAACCACCGAACCCACCACCCCGCTTGTCATTCCAACCGAAGCGAGCGTAGCGACCTCACCCCCCGATGTCATCCTGAGCGAAGTCGAAGGACCTGCATTTTTCTCCGCCAACGCACCCACTCATCCCAACACCACACCAACACCGTTGTCATTCCGACCGAAGCGAGCGCAGCCGGGGTCCCCAGCACGCGCGGTGTTCGCGTGCTGGGGTGGGAAGCGGAGGAACTTGCACTTCTCTTACGCCCACACAAATCCGGGTGCCCCACCCTTGACGCGCGCTTTTCGCGTCAAGGGTGGGAGGAGCAAAATCGTCAGTCCACGTTGTCAAGAAAAAAAATACTAAGTCCAGCAATTTCAGCAACATAAAAATGCATTTGATTTATTCCAACCTGCTAAACTAAAAGAGTAGACAAAAATTCAGCAACAAGAAGGCGCAGCCCAAACGAGCTGCGCCTTTCTTTTTTCAAAACCCATGCCCACC
>JBAUHD010000047.1:0-16663 GCA_049680085.1 Acidobacteriaceae bacterium | reverse complement strand
GACTTCATCGGATTTTCCAAAACGCTCAACCCGCTCGGAAACCATCACGATCTGCTCATGGCCAACGTCTTTGCCCAGACGGAGGCCCTCGCCTTCGGCAAGACCGCCGAGCAGGTCAAGGCGGAAGGCACACCCGACTGGCTCGTGCCCCACCGCGTCTTCGAGGGCAACCGCCCCTCCAGCACGCTTCTGCTCGATGAACTCACGCCAGAATCTCTCGGCAAGCTCGTCGCCCTCTACGAGCACAGCGTTTTCACCCAGGGAGCCATCTGGCAGATCGATTCCTTCGACCAGTGGGGCGTGGAACTGGGCAAGGTGCTGGCCAAAAAGATCATCGGCGAACTCGCCGCAAAGGAAGCACCGATAGGCCACGACAGCTCCACGAATACGCTGATCGCCCGGTATAAAAAGCATCGGTGAAAGGGCTCCCGCCGCTCCGCAATCGGCGGCGAGGCCAACCTGGGCGGCCAATCCCGAAACCTTTTGCCGCCCAGCGGGTTTCTACTGGTAACACAGCACCGCCGGTTTGCGTCTACAGTAGAGAAGGCGCAGAATCGGTAGCCGGCGCGGGAGTACGACGACCATGCTCATTCAACGTGTCAACCATCGCAGGACCCAACCGAAGTTCTTCCGGAAAGCCGCCGTCGCACTGCTTGCCGTTTCCGCTTGGTTCGCGTTCGCCAGCCTTGCCGTGGCGCAGCAGCGCACCGACTCTCAGATTCAGTCCGATGTGGCAGCCGCCTTCCAGCAGGATTCCACCCTCCAGGGCCAGCACATCACCGCAGCTATCGACAAGGGCGTGGCCACGCTTACCGGAACCGTGCAGACCACGGCCCAGAGCCAGCAGGCCGAAACCGACGCCGCCAACGTCGCTGGAGTCAGCGGCATTCTGAATCAACTGAAGATTGAGAAGCCCAACACCACCGCTCCGGACGCCGGACTCGCCGCGCAGTCCTCCGCCAACCAGCTCAATCCGCAAGAACAGCAGGACCAGAACCAGAGCGCGGATCAAACGCCGAATCAGCCGCAAGCGCAGGGCCAGAACGAAAACAGCGTCCCGCCTCCGCCCCCCGACGAAAACCAGCCCGAACAACCGCAGCAACCCCAGCAGGCCCAACAGCCCCAGCAACCCTACGGAGCGCCTCCGCCAAACCAGCCGGGCTACGCTCCCCCGCCGCCGCAAGTGCCCTATTACCAGACTCCCGTCGCGCCCATCACTATTCCCACTGGAACCCTGGTCCGCGTGCGTCTTGATCAGCCGCTCGATACCGCGCATCTCCAGAGCGGAACCATTTTCCAGGCCACCAACGCCGTTGACGTGTATGAACGCGGCATTCTTGCCATCCCTCGCGGAGCCATGCTCACCGGCCAGGTCATCGAAGCCAAAGAAGGCGGCAGGCTGGGCGGGGCCGCCACTCTTGAGCTGCGACTGATGAACGTGAACCTCGCCGGAAAGGTCTTCCCGCTCGTCACTGACGTATGGTCCAGCCGCGGCCCCAACAAGGCCGGATACACCGCTTCCAATACTGCCGGAGGGGCCGTTCTCGGAGCCATCATCGGCGGCCTCATCGGTCGCGGAGCGGGCGCGGCCATCGGCGCGGGAGTGGGAGCAGCCGGCGGCCTCGCGGCCTCCTCCGCCAGCAATGGCCCGCGTGTCTACCTGCCGGTCGAGGCGCAGGTGGATTTCCATCTTGCCAACCCGGCTACCGTCCAGCCTGTCTCCTGGCAGGAGGCGCAGCGTCTGGCATCCAGCGCTCCGCGGCCGCCCGTGCTGGTGCAGCGGCCCCGCCGTCCCGTCTATGCCGTCCCGCGGCCTTATTACGGCTATCCCTATCCTTATTGAAATGCCGGCGGGCTTTCCTCCTGGACCGCCGGTCCGCGCATCTTATCCGCAGTCGCGTCATTATCATTGAATGATGGAAGTGTCTGTTCAGGAGAAAAAGAAGGGACTTATCTCGCGCCGCGGCTTTCTCAAAGCCGCTGGAGCCGCTTGCATCGGCGCTCCGCTCTACGCTGCGGAAATCTCCCGGCACGAAATCAGCATCGAGCGGCACACCCTCCACCTCCAACGGCTGCCTGATTCGTTTCGCGGCTTCAAAATCGCCCAGGTGTCCGACTTCCATTACGCCGAATACACCGAGCCCTATTTCCTCCGAGGCGTCGTGGACCACCTCAACCGGCTCGAGCCCGACGCGATTTTCTTCAACGGAGACTACGTGACCGACGGCTCGATTTTTTCCCACACCCGCACCAAAGAATTCGCCTACCGCTGCGCGGAAATCCTCAGCGGCGTGAAGTGCCCGCTGCGTTACGCCGTCCTCGGCAATCACGACTCCACCTTCGCCGAGGCCGCCGTCCTCGACGCCCTCACCATTCACGGATTCACGGTGCTCAACAACCGGTTCACCCCATTGGAGCGGGACGGCGGCCGCGTCTGGATCGCTGGGAGCGCCGACGCCTGCTACAACAAAATGGACCTGGACAAGGCCGTTCCGCCCGCCTCGCTTACGAACCAGGACCCTGTCCTTCTCATGGTGCATGAGCCGGATGTGCTGCCTCTAGTCGCGCGCCGCAACGTCGATCTGCTGCTCTCCGGCCACACTCACGGCGGCCAGGTGCGTCTTCCGTTTCTTCCGCCCATGCATCTGCCGCCACTCGGCAGAAAGTATGTCGAGGGCCATTTCAGCCTCGGCCCCACCCAACTCTACGTCAATCGCGGAATCGGAACCGTCGGCCTCCCCTTCCGCTTCAACTGCCCGCCGGAAATCGCGGTGCTCACACTTGCCTGAAGCCCGCCTTTGCTGAGCCCTGAGCCCTGAGCTCTGAGCCCTGAACCCTTGATATACTCAATCTAAAGGTCCCAACCCATCCATGATTCGTTTCCTTCAAGCAGACAATAAATTTATCAAGATCACTTTCTGGATCATCATCACCGTGGCCTGCGTCACCATGGTCATCACGCTGGTCCCTGGAATCTTCGCCGGCCAGGCCGCGGCCAGTGACACCTACGCCAGCATTGGCCACGGCGGCTTCCTCGGACGCTTCCTGCCCGCGGAAGACAGCATCTCGACCACCGATGTTCAGAATCTCGCTCAGCGCGCCCTGCAGCGCCAGGGTCTGCCCGACCAGTTGCTGCCCTACATGATGCCGCGCGTCGCCGAGGGCCTCATCCAGCAGCGGATTGAGCTGCGCGAAGCCAAGCGCCTCGGCATCACCGCTACCGATGACGACGTGCGCCGCTTTCTGCACACCGGCCAGTGGGGCATGGCGCTGTTTCCCAACGGCAAGTACATCGGCGACGCGCAATACGCCGAGTTTGTCTCGGAGCAGTTCCAGATGACGCGCGACAAGTTCGAGAACGAGATCAAGAAGGAGATCGTCGAAGGCCGTCTGCGCTCGCTTCTCACCGGCGGCGTCACCGTCTCCGACGACGAGGTGCGCTCCGCCTACGTCAATCAGGCCACAAAGATCAAATTCGACTACGCCGTGATCGACTCCGCCACACTCCGCAACCAGATCAACCCGACCGATGCGGAGGTTCAGGCCTACTTCAAGCAGAATGCCGCCCGATACGCGCAGGCCATCCCCGAGGCCCGCAAGATTCAGTACGTCGCCTTCACGGTCGCCAATCTGCCCACCGTCCCGGCGCCCGTCACCGACGCCCAGGTTGAGAACTATTATCAGGACCACCTCAGCAACTATCAGGTGGATGCGCAGGTCAAGGTCCGCCACATCCTGATTGCCGACACTACGCAGGACCCCAATGCCGACGCCGCCGCCAAAGCCAAGGCCCAGGGCATTCTCGACCAGCTTCATCACGGCGCCGATTTCGCCAAGCTTGCCAAGCAGTACTCCGATGACCCCGGCAGCAAGGCCCAGGGCGGCGAACTGGGCTGGATCAAGCACGGCACAACCGTTCCTCCCTTTGACAAGGTGGCCTTCGCGCAGCAGCCGGGGCAAATCTCCGACCTGGTCCGCACCAAGTTCGGCTACCACATCATTCAGACCGAGGAAAAGCAGCCTGCCCACACCCGCCCGCTCGATGAGGTCAAGCCCGACATCACCGCCACGCTCACCCGCCAGCACGAGCAGCAGCAGGAGCACAATTACGCGCAGCACCTCTCCGCCGAAGCCGCCAGGAGCAGCCTCGCGGCCACTGCCGCCGCGCACCATCTCCAGGTCGTCACGACGGATCTTCTTTCCCAGTCCTCCGTGGTGCCCAGCCTCGCCGACGGCTCGCAATTGCTGACCGCCGCCTTTGCCACAAAACAGAACGCGCCTCCGCAGGTCGCACCCACCGGCGACGGATTCGCCGTTTTTCAGGTGACCGACATCCAGGCGGCACACGCGCCCGACTTCGCCACGTTCAAGCCGCATATTCTCGATGATTATCGCGAGGAGCATCTCCCGCAGTTGCTCGCGCAGAAGGTCAACGAGTTGGCCATGCGCGCCAAATCTGAAAACGATCTCGCCAAAGCCGCAAAAGAAGTTGGCGCGACCGTGAAGTCCAGCGACCTGGTCGGACGCGATGCGCAGGTCCCGGACATCGGCGCACTCGCCACTGCCGCTCCGCAGCTCTTTGACCTGAACCCCGGCCAGTTGAGCGGCCCCATCAACACCGGACACACGGGTATCGTCGCAAAGCTGACGGATAAACAGTTGCCCACAAGCCAGGAGATTGCCAGCAACCTCGACGCCTCCCGCGACGCGCTCCTTCAGCAGCGCCGCGATAATATGTTCGAGGTTTTCATCTCCAATCTCCAGAGCATTTACCAAAAGGAAGGCCGCATCCGCATCAACCGCAACACGCAACAGACCCCCGCGACTCCGAGATCTCCGATCTCCCAGGGTTAGCGTATTTCTCAAAAAAGCAACCGGGGCCCGCTGTTCCGAATCATTGGAGGAAGCGGGCCTTTGCGTTGAAACACTGATTACGAACGCCTAAACCGCAAGCCGCTGAGAATTCATCTATGCCCTTTGATCGCGCTTCGGGACTTCTGCTCCACATCACCTCCCTGCCGTCCAAAGGAGGCATCGGCGACCTCGGACCCGCGGCCTACGCCTTCGCCGACTTCCTCGAAGCCGGCAAACAGCGTGTCTGGCAAGTCCTGCCGCTCGGACCCACCGGATACGGTAATTCGCCCTACGCCGCTCTTTCCGCCTTCGCCGGCAATCCCCTGCTGATTTCGCTCGAACTCCTCGCCGATCGGGGCTGGATCGACCGCAAGCGTCTGGGAAATCTTCCCGAGCCGTCAACCAGCGTCCATTTCGATGATGTGGTCGCGGCCAAGACACCACTGCTCGAAGAAGCTGCCCGCAACTTTCTCCACAAGCACGACCCCGCCACCTGGGCGCGCTACGAGGCCTACACCCGCACCAACTGGACGTGGCTCGAAGCCTATGCCCTCTACGCCGTTCTACGAAAGAAATTCAAAGGCGATCCCTGGAACGCATGGCCACAGGAACTCGCGCGCCGCGACCCGAGCGCGCTTGAAAAACTCCGCCGCACTCAAGGCGAAGATATCGCCATCCAGCAAATCCTCCAGTTCGCCTTCGACGATCAGTGGAGCGCGCTCCGCGCCTACTGCACGCAGCGCGGCATCAAGCTCATCGGCGACATCGCCATCTTTGTCAACTACGACAGCGCCGATGTCTGGACCCGTCCCGATCTTTTTGAACTCGACGAAAATCTCGCCCCCCTCCGCGTCGCCGGAGTCCCTCCCGATTATTTCTCGGCCACTGGCCAGCGCTGGGGCAATCCCCTCTACAAATGGGACATGATGCGCGACAACGGCTTCAACTGGTGGATTGACCGGATGCGCCGCGCCCATTCTCTCTATGACATCATCCGCCTCGACCACTTCCGCGGATTCGAGGCCTACTGGGCCATCCCCGCCGCCAACGAAACCGCCGAGCACGGCGAGTGGGTCCAGGCGCCCGGCCACGAACTGTTTGAGAGCGTCGGCCGCGCGCTCGGCGACCTGCCCTTTATCGCCGAAGACCTCGGCTTTATCACGCCGGAAGTCAACGCCCTGCGCAACCGATTTCGCCTGCCCGGAATGGCCATTCTCCAGTTCGGCTTCGGCTCGCGCAAGGCCCACGAATATCTGCCCCACCGCTACACGAAAAATTCCGTCGTCTACACCGGCACGCACGACAACAACACCACCCAGGGATGGTGGGACGAGGAAGCCTCAAAAGCGGAAAAATCCGCGGCCAGGGCTTACCTCGGAGCCACGAGCCAGAACTTCGTCTGGGCCATGATCCGCGCCGTCGAAACCTCCGTCGCCGATACCTGCATCGTTCCCGTGCAGGACCTTCTCAGCCTGCCCGCCGCGTCCCGCATGAACCTGCCCTCCCGCGCTGCCGGAAACTGGATATGGCGCTGCCCCGAAAACGCCCTCACCCCGGACATCGCCGCAAAGCTGGCCGCCCTCGCCGAAGCCACCGACCGCGACCAGCCGTCGGTACAAAGCTAGAGCGGTGTCTCTAAATTTCGCGGCATAAATAGGGCGTCATCCTGAGCGGAGTTTGGCGCGCCTTTGCGCCAAACGGAGTCGAAGGACCTGCGGTTGGGATGCTGGATTTATGCAATAAACTTCGGAGACATGACGCTGGAGCGGCCTCGCTGAACAAAGTTCACTTTCCCCTATACCCCATCTTCCCGAGCATTCCCGTCCACGTTACCGCATCTTCCTCCGTCAAGTCCATTCGCCGAATCAACCGCCGCGCTTTTCCCTCCGTAGCAGCTTCCGTTCCCGGCTTCGTGTAGGCGCTCCCGGCCAGCGCATCCAGCAGTGCCCGCGTCATGCGCTCCAGCGCCGCGCCGCTCGCCCCAGCCTCCACGTCCGCCGCCGCAACCGCGCTCTCCGCCCGAATCAATTCATACAGGCAGACCGCCACAGCCTGCCCCAGGTTCATCGAGCCATGGGCCTCCCGGGTGGGAATCCGCATCAGCCAGTGGCAATAGCTCAGGTCCTCGTTCGACAGGCCGCGCTTTTCTGACCCAAACATCAAAGCCACGCGCTCCGCCGCCAGCCGCGCGCGAATCAGCCCGCCGCCCTCGTCCGGCCGGTGCAGCCGATGCTCCAGCTTTCGAGAAGCACCCGCCGTGGTCCCGACCACAAGCCCGCAATCCGCAACCGCGTCGGCCGCGCTCGCAAACTCTTCCGCGTTCGTCAGCAGATCGGGCGCGCCCACCGCCGAGCGCGCCTCGCGAAAGCTCACGTCATAGCAATTCACCACGCGCAGGCGTAGGAACCCAAAGTTGCTCATGGCGCGCGCCGCCGCGCCAATGTTCAACGGATTGCGCGCGGCCACCAGCACCACACGCAGATTTTCAGCTTCCTTCTCCGCGAGCAAACCTTATCAGGCCGCCGCCGCAACCGGCTGGCCACAGTGCGCGCAGCGCGTCGCCGCCACCGGAATATCGCCCAGGCACTGCGGGCAGGGTTTGGTCTTAGGTGGTTCGGCTTTTGAAGGGTTAAACTTCTTGAGCAGCTTTTGCACCGGCATCACCACCATGAAATAAATCGCCGCCGCAATAATCACAAATTGAATGATCGCGTTGATGAAATTTCCATAGGTAATCTTCCCCCCGTTGATCTGCGCCACGAGGTAGGAAAAGTTCGGCTTGCCGACAATGGCTGAAATCAGCGGGTTGATAATATCGCTGACCAGCGAATTGACGACGCCGGTAAATGCCGCGCCGATGACTACGGCAACCGCCAGGTCGACGACATTGCCACGCAGAACAAAATCACGGAAACCCTTCAACATAAACACGCTCCTCAAAACTGAGATGGCTTTATAGAAACGCCGGCACCTCGCCGGGGACTAAACGCAGCTATACTACCGCAGTTTGAGTACTTTTGCTCATTCACCGCCGTTTGGCTTTCCTTCTCCGCAAGGCGTATCCTGCTCCGTTCGCCTGTCCCACTCGGAGATCCATCTTGAACAAAACAGCCCCGAGCGCTGAAGCCGCCGTAGCCGATATTCCCGACGGCGCAACCGTCATGCTGGGCGGTTTCGGCCTTTGCGGAATTCCCGAAAACCTGATCGACGCCCTCGTCCGCCGCGGCCCCAAAAACCTCCGCACCATCAGCAACAACATGGGTATCGACGGCTTCGGCATGGGTCGTATGTTAGAGGCTGGAATGATCGCCGCCCACACCGGCAGCTATGTCGGTGAAAACAAGCTGCTGGAAAGACTGGTGCTGGAGGGCAGGCTCGACCTCAATCTCGTCCCGCAAGGCACGCTCGCCGAACGCATCCGCGCCGGAGGAGCCGGCATTCCCGCCTTCTTCACGCCCGCCGGAGCCGGGACTCTGGTCGCCGAAGGCAAGGAAACCCGCGACTTCGACGGCAAACCCTATCTGCTGGAAAGCTGGCTCCGCGCCGACTTCGCCCTCATCAAAGCATGGAAGGGCGACAGCCACGGCAACCTCGTCTACCGCAAAACCGCCCGCAATTTCAATCCCATGATGGCCACCGCGGCCAAAATCACAATTGCCGAAGTGGAAGAACTGGTCGACCCCGGCCAGCTCAATCCCGACCACATCATCACGCCCGGCGTCTATGTCCAACGCATCCTGCAAGGCGAGCGGTACGAGCGCCGCATCGAGCGAAGAACCGTGCAGGCGATTCCGGCGGAATCTAATTCGAATGGATATACAAACTCAAAACTGCGCTGACGATGACGACTTCCTGAAGGCGATGGAAGAAGGAATCGCCGCGGCGGATCGTGGCGAATTTATCTCTAACGAAGAAGTGCTTCGCTGGCTACAAGAGCGCGAAGCCAGAGCCAAATCTATTTCATCCGCTGCATCTGCTGCACCGAATCGCAAATCCCCCGATACCGCCGCACATACCGGAAATCCGTAAACAAGCTCAACGCCGCAAGCAGCAGGCACCCCGCCAGAAGCCACCGCTGCGACCGCTCCCGATACTGCGCCATCTGGCGAAAACAAATCGCCATCAGGAACGCGGCAATCGTCGCCAGCACGGTCAGCGGAGCCAGCCTGCCGCAATCTATGCCCGAACCAGGCCGCGTGAACCATGCCGACGCTACAAGCACGCCCACGCACAAAGCAGCGGTCCCGAGCAACCGATACGGAAATTTTGGACGGATCAGCGGGCATTCTCCTTAGCAAAATCAAGCATCCTCAGCAGGTCATCTCGCGAAGGTTGTCGCCCGCGATCAGCCGCGCCGCCGTCGCCTTCCGAACATCGTCCAGCGTCAGCCCCGCGGCAATCTCCTCCACCACCAGCCCCTTTGGCGTCACGCGAATCCACGCCATCTCCGTCGCAATCGTATCCACCACCTTCAGGCCGGTAATGGGCAGGGTGCATCGCGGCAGAATCTTGGGCGCGCCGTCCTTGGTCGTGTGCTCCATGGCGACAATCACGCGCCGCGCGCTCGAAACCAGGTCCATCGCTCCGCCCATGCCTTTTACCATCTTGCCGGGAATCATCCAGTTCGCCAGGTTCCCTTCCTCGTCCACTTCCATTGCGCCCAGAATGCTCAGGTCAATGTGTTCGCCGCGAATCATGGCGAACGAGTCGGCGCTGGAGAAATACGCCGTCCCTGGAACCTCCGTCACCGTCTCCTTGCCCGCATTAATCAGGTCCGCGTCCTCGCTTCCCGCCACCGGATACGGCCCCACCCCCAACATTCCATTCTCCGATTGCAGAACCACTTCCACTCCCGGCGGAACATGGTTCGCCACCAGCGTCGGCATCCCAATGCCCAGGTTCACGTAGAAACCGTCCTGAAGCTCCCGCGCCACGCGCCGCACAATCCGCTCGCGTTTCGCCACCGCTGGCAACGATATATCTTTCGCAGCATTCGATATATTTAGGGACATAACGTGACTCAAGATACTATCAGCTTTCGGATGCGTCCCGCCTTCCTCAATTTTCGCGTGCGCTCGCTCTTTCGCGGTACGGCAATGGTTCTAGCCAGCCTCGGGGCCGCCCTGCTTTTCTCCGGATTCCCGCAAGTCCATACCGCCTGGCCGCTGACCTTCGCCGCGCTGGGCGCGCTCTGGGGAACCTTCGAAACTCTCCGCTGTCTGCGCCTCAAGTGGAGCTTCTACCACGGCGGCGTCATGCTGCTGCTCTACATGGATGTGATGGCCCTGACCGTGATCTTCTTCCTGCTCCTCTATCCCTATGCCGATTGGATTCAGTGATCTCTTTGCACCCACACACAGCCGCGTAACAAACAGATTGTCATCCTGAGCGCGCGAACCGGGCCCCGGCACGCGCGCTTCCCGATCAAGCCTTGATCGTCTCCATCGCCTTCAGCGCTCCCTCATAAGGCGCCCTTAGCACCCCCCGCTCCGTAATGATCGCCGTTACATATTTCGCCGGGGTCACATCAAAGGCCGGGTTTTCGATTCCAACGCCGTTCGGAGTCAACTGCTTTCCGCCATGATGCGTCACTTCCGAGGCTGCCCGTTCCTCAATCGGAATCGCGTCGCCGGTCGCCGTATTCAGGTCAATCGTGGACCACGGTGCCGCCACATAAAACGGAATCCCATGCTCTTTCGCCAGCACCGCTACACCGTAGGTCCCAATCTTGTTGGCTACGTCGCCATTGGCGGCAATCCGGTCCGCGCCCACGACAACCGCCTGAATTTTTCCCGCGCGCATCCGGCTCGCCGCCATGTTGTCGCACAGCACGGTGGTTGGAATCCCATCGTGCATCAGCTCCCACGCCGTCAATCGCGCGCCCTGCAAAAAGGGCCGCGTCTCGTCCGCGTAAACATGAATCTTGCGCCCCTCGGCCACCGCGCTCCGAATCACTCCCAGCGCCGTCCCATAGCCACACGTCGCCAGCGCACCGGCGTTGCAATGCGTCAGCACGCCGCCCTCTTCCGGCATCAACCCCGCGCCAAAGTCTCCCATCGCGCGGCACGCGGCAATGTCCTCGTCATACATCTTCCGTGCCTCGGCAATCAGCCCCGCCCGAATTGCATCCAGCGAAATCTCCGGCTGCGCCTTCAGCGCCTCAAACCGCTCGCCCATCCGCTGAATCGCCCAGAAAAGATTTACCGCTGTAGGCCGCGTCGCCGCCAACGCCGCGCTGATCTTCTTCAAGTCCCGCGACAACTCCTCCACCGAAGCCGCCCCGCTCGTCTTCGCCCCCAGAGCCACGCCCATCGCCGCGGCCACGCCAATCGCGGGCGCTCCGCGCACCACCATCGTGCGAATCACATCCGCCACGTCCTGGTAAGTCTTCGCCAGAACGTAGATTTCTTCCAGCGGAAGCCGCGTCTGGTCCAGAAACCGCACGCCCTCGCCGGTCCATTCAAGTGTAGGAATCATGCTCTCAGTCTAATTTGTCCAACGAAGGCCGGGCGATTCCGGCAAGATTGCCGCGCCGATGTCCCAAAATCGTCCGCTCGCCCCACCCCCTCTCGAAAGTAACCTCCCGCTCCGAATAAATACACAGAAGCACATCCATCCAGCCGTTATAAAGAGCACTGCGTTGGTCCACTTTGTGGAGTTGAACTTTGCGGCAATATTTCCTCATCCCCGGTCTTCTTTTCCTGCTCGCCGGCCCGCTCCGTGCCGCCGCCCTGCCGCCCGCCCCTCTCACTTCGGTCCGGCAGATTCTCCATCTCTCCCCCCTTCAGGCCGGTCAAGGCCTCCCGGTCCGCTTCGAGGGCGTCGTCACCTTTTACGAGCCCGACGACCACATTCTTTTTGTCCAGGACCACACCGCCTCCATCTTCGTCCGCACCCGCCACATTTTTCCGTTCATTGCGGGCGACCGGATCCTGGTCCGCGGCGTCACCGCCGGCAGCTACCACGTCATCGTGGCCAGCGAAGAAATGCGCGTGGTCGGCAAAGCGCCGCTGCCCATCCCCTCCCCAGCCACTTTCCCCCAACTCATGACCGGCCAGTGGGACTGCGATTTCGTCAGAGTCACCGGCAAGGTCCTTTCGGCCACCATGCAGCAGACCATCGGAGCGCCTTTCCTGCTACTCCAAGTTCTGATGGATGGCGGCCCCATCGACGTGCATATGGAAAACCCTGGCGGGCTGGACCTGCACCGCCTGCTCGATTCCGAGGTCACTCTCACCGGCGTCTCCGGCGGGCGTTTCGACGGCAAATTTCAGTTGGTCGGCGCAAATCTTTATCTCAATTCCCCCTCCGAAATGCGCATCACCGCCCCAGCCCTCGTAAATCCGCAAGCCCTGCCCTTCACCTCGATGGAGCACATCCTGGGTAGCTACAACATGCTGGCGCGCAGCCCCCGTCTCCGTATTCAGGGCACCGTCACGTTGTACGAACCCGGCTCCCAACTGGTGGTGGAGAACGCGGGCAAAGCGGCCCTCGTCCATACCCATCAGACTCTGCCCCTCAACCTCGGCCAGGTGGTCGACGCAACTGGGTTTGCCGACGCCAGCGACTATACGCAGAGCCTGAGCTACGGCCAGTTCGCGCCGACTGGAGAGGCCTCGCCCATCCGGCCCGAACCTGTTGAATGGCAGGATGCCGTCGCCGGAAAATACGCCTTCAATCTCATCTCCATTGAGGGTCGTCTTATTGATCAGGTCCACGAGTCAAGCCAGGACACCCTCTTCATCGATTCCGGCGGTCACGTCTTTTCCGCGGTCATGAGGCACGCCAGCGGCCCCGGCTCCGAATTGGCCTCTGTGCCCGCCGGTAGCCGCATCCGTGTCTCCGGCGTCTGTTTCGTCAAAGGCGGCGGAGCCTGGAACTCAGCCGTCGATTTTGAACTGCGCATGCGCACTCCTCAGGACATGCTTGTCCTGGCTCGTGCCTCCTGGTGGACGGTGCCTCATCTGCTCTATCTCATTGCCGCCCTCAACCTGCTTATTGTGGCCGCCGTGGCCTGGGGCGAAATGTTGCGCCGCCGCGTCCGGCAACAAACCCGGCTCCTCCGCCAGCGCATGAAAGAAGAAGCGGCCCGGTCCCACCGCCAGGCTTCCCTCGAAATGGAGCGCGGCCGCGTGCTGATGGCTATCAACAGCCGCCTCCCCATCGACCAGGTGCTGGGCATGATTACCGACTTCATTAGTAAACGGCTGGACGGCGTCGACTGCCGGTACGAACTCGCTTCCGGGGGAGCAGCCTCAGGCGAGGCGCCCCCGGCCGAGGGAGCCAGCCCGCGCGGACAATGCCGCCGCGACATTCTTTCCGTCTCCGGCGAACGCCTCGGCGCGCTCATTCTCGCCTGCGATGAAAAACAACTGTCGGCGATCGCACGTTTTCAGGTGCTGGACACAGGCGCGAGCCTCGCCGCAGTGGCCGTCGACAACCGCCGTCTCTACGAGGGTCTCATCCGCCGCTCCGAATACGACCAGCTTACCGAGGTCCCCAACCGCTTCCATCTCGACTCGCGCATGAAATCCGCGCTCGAAAGCGCCCGCCTCGAACAGCGCACCTTCGCCGTCATTTACATCGACCTGAACCGCTTCAAGTCCGTCAATGACCGCTTCGGACATCGCATCGGAGATATTTTCCTCCAGCACGTCGCGCGACGCCTTTCGGATAAACTTCGCGGACAAGATACCCTGGCGCGCATCGGCGGCGACGAATTTGTCGTCCTCATCCCGGTAGTGCGCGACCGCGCTGAAGCCGAGGAGATCGGCCGGCGCCTCAACGCCTGCTTCGACTCGCCCTTCCGTATTGACGGCCACACCATCCAGGGCTCCGCCAGCATCGGTATCGCCCTTTATCCCGAAGACGGTACCGACGAGGAGCAACTTCAGCGCTTCGCCGACTCCGCCATGTACGCCACCAAGCACCACTTCGCCTGGCTCGGCGCAAAGGAAGAAGCGACGCGATAATCCTGGAGCAAAACCAACTTTGGTTTACCCAAACACAACGCTTGTCATCCCGACCGAAGATCGCGCAGCGAACGCAGCGGAGGGACCTGCACTTCCTTTGGTGGGCGGATTCACCAATACTGGTTCTGCTCTAAAACCATTTATCATGGAATCATGGACCTGACGCTCTACACCGCGCGCTCGTGCCGCGACTGCCGCGATGCCAAACGCTTCCTCGACAAAAACGGAATCGCCTACACCGAAGTTGATATTGAAAATACTCCCGGCGCCGCTGACGCAGTGCTGCGCAACGTGGGCAAGCACGCCATCCCGCAGTTCGTCATCGACGGCGAATGGGTCCAGCCCTACCGCCCCGGCGAAGGCTTTCTCTACGACGCCATGCGCGAGCGTCTGGGGCTTTCCCGCTAGGCCTGCCCCTCGGGCAACTCGACTTCCTCACCCTCGGCAAGCCCTGGATCGGCCAGAATCGCCCTTGCGTCAGCCTCATCGTCCGCGCTCACCTGAAGTTGCAGCGGGCCAAGACCTGGCTCCATCATTCCGGCGTTCTCTCCGGAAAGAAACGTCTCAATCCCAGCGGATTGCAGCCGCAAGCGGGCCATTTCCGCTTCCAGCGGCTCGGTGAATCGGGCGATCGTCACGGTATCGGTCATGCAGGGTCCCTTCTAAACAGGTTTTTAAGATGCGCAAACGATAAAATAAGAGTCTACCTGAGGAGGACTCATGTCTCTGTTTGAAGGGTACGGGGTTTGCAGGCTTCGGGAAAACCCGCTTTCTTGAAGGGGATGGCCTTTAGGCCGTCCGTTAGGCAGCTTGTTATCGACGCGGCTTTAGCCGCTGAGGGACAGCTTCCTAAAAATCGAACTACCTCGGAGGACTCGCTTGATCGCACGTTATACCCGCGCCGAAATGGGCCGCATCTGGAGCGACGAAAACAAGTACCGCACATGGCTCGAAGTCGAAGCCGCCGCCAGCGAAACGCTTGCCGAGGACGGCATCGTTCCCGCCGCCGCCGCCCAGGCCATCCGCGAGCGCGGCAAGATCGACGTGGCCCGCATCAACGCAATCGAAGCCGAAGTCCGCCACGATGTCATCGCTTTCACCACCTCCGTCGCCGAGCACGTCGGCCCGGAAGCGCGCTGGCTCCACTACGGCCTCACCTCCACCGATGTCGTCGATACGGCGCAGGCCCTCCAACTCAAGTCCGCCTCCACAATTCTCCGCGAAGACCTCGTACAGCTCTCCGAAATCCTGAAGAAGCGCGCCCTCGAATTCAAGCACACGCCCATGGTCGGACGCACCCACGGCGTCCATGCCGAGCCCACCACCTTCGGCCTCAAGCTGCTGAACTGGTACGCCGAAGTCCGCCGCAATCTCCAGCGCTTCGACGCCGCCGCCGAGCAAATGCGCATCGGCAAACTTTCGGGAGCGGTCGGCACCTTCGGCCACCTCAAGCCCGAGCACGAGGAGCGCATCTGCGCCAAACTCGGCCTCAGCCCCGCCCTTATTGCCACGCAGGTCATACAGCGCGACCGCCACGCGCATTACATCTCCACGCTGGCCATTATCACCGCGACGCTCGACAAAATCGCCACCGAAATCCGCCACCTCCAGCGCACCGAAGTCCGCGAGGCCGAAGAGTTTTTCTCCGAAAAGCAGAAGGGCTCCTCAGCCATGCCGCACAAGCGCAACCCCATCACCTGCGAGCAGATCAGCGGCCTCTCGCGCGTGGTCCGCGCCAACGCGCAAACAGCCTATGAAAACGTCGCCCTCTGGCACGAGCGCGACATCTCGCACTCCTCCGCCGAGCGCGTCATCTTTCCTGACTCGACGATCCTCGCCGACTACCTGCTCGCCAAAACGACGAACCTCATCGAAAAGCTGCTCGTCTATCCGCAGCGCATGATGAAAAATCTCGAAAGCACCGGCGGCCTCATCTTCAGCGGACAACTCCTGCTCGACCTCGCCGAGTCCGGCATGTCGCGCGAAGACGCCTACCGCCTCGTGCAGAAGAACGCCATGCACGCCTGGAAAAACGATCTTGTCTTCCGCGACCTCGTGGCCGCCGAGCCGGAAATCACCAGCCGCCTCAGCGCGGAAAAGCTAGCCCGCGTCTTCGACCTCAACCGCCAGCTCGGCAACGTCGACGCCATCTTCGACCGCGTGCTGAAAGCCTGAACCGGTAGCACCCCGCGCGTTGGCGGGCGCATAATGGATTGCCTCGGTAGGGCCATCCTTCGACGGGTGGTCCACACAAGCGCTTTTTGCTTGTGTGGGGGACAGTCCTCATGACCACCTTCACTCCGGCCAACATCGCCGCGCTGGTCATCGCCGCCAGCTTTGCGGCGGGCCTGAATGTTTACGCCACCATCCTCACGCTGGGCCTGCTCACCCATGCCCATTGGGTCGTCCTGCCTCCGGGACTCGAAGTCCTCGGAACCTGGCCGGTCATCGGCGTCAGCGCCGCCATGTTCGCGGCGGAATTCGTCGCCGACAAAATCCCCGGCTTCGATCTCATCTGGAACGGCCTGCACACCTTCATCCGGATCCCCGTCGCCGCCCTGATCGCCTACCGGGCCAGCGCGCATCTCTCGCCGGAAATGCAATTGCTCGCCACCATCGGCGGAGCCGCCATCGCCTTCGCCGCGCATGGATCGAAGACCGCCCTCCGAGCCGCCGTAACCGCCAGCCCTGAGCCCTTCTCCAACATCGCGTTAAGCACCAGCGAGGACGCCCTCGCCATCGGCGTCACCTGGCTCACCACGCGGCATCCCTGGATCGCCGCCGCCATTGCCGCCGCGCTCACGCTTTGCGCTTTCCTCGCGGCGCGATGGCTCTTT
>JBAUHD010000046.1:0-8673 GCA_049680085.1 Acidobacteriaceae bacterium | reverse complement strand
AGGTTGTCGAGAAACGATTCATCCAGGCTGCTGCTGACCGCGGGCGTAAGGTCCGTCTGCGGCGTGTACGATTTGGAGTGGTGTCGATGGTCGATGAAGGCGACGGTCATGCGCGGCTCGAGGAAAGTGGTTTGGCCCATCTCCACCGTAATATTGGTCGCCCGCCACGGCGCGACTCCGGGCGCGTTGATGCGGACCGAGTAAACCCCCGGCTCGACTTCGGCGAAGCGGAAGTGGCCGCTCGTGTCGCTCAGCGATTCCAGCTCGACTCCCGTGGCCATGTTGCGCAGCGTGACCAGGGCCCTGAAATAGTTCCCGGAGATGCCCGAAATTTGTCCTGCCACCGAGCCTCCGGTATCGGACTGCGCCCCTGCGCCTGCGACCGCAAGAAGAATGAGGACAAGGAGAAGGAAGGCGGAGCGTGGAAAGTTCGGGCGATTCTCGCGATGGCGCATGGCTGTTCCCTCCTTTCCGTGTCCATATTTGCGACGGCTGAGCAGCCTGCGTCGGCGTCGGAATGAGCGCCTCTCGGCCCGTCTGCCGCGGCGCGCGGGCAGTGGCTTGGCCGTCAAATGCTTGATTTCGTGAGTGCAGGGTACTTGATTCGGTAGACTGAGAAAGACAAATGTTCATTGATGAAGCGAAAATCCGGATAAAAGCAGGTGACGGAGGTAATGGCTGCATGGCCTTCCGTCGCGAAAAATTTGTTCCGCGAGGCGGCCCTTCGGGCGGCGACGGCGGACGGGGCGGCGATGTCATCATGGAATCGACGCAGCGGCACAACACGCTCATGTACTTCCGGTTCAATCCGGAGCACAAAGGCGAGCGCGGCGAGCACGGGATGGGATCGAACTGCTCAGGCCGCGAGGGCAAGGACGTGGTGTTGAAGGTTCCGGTGGGCACGCAGCTTTACGACGCCGAAACGGGCGAGCTGGTGCATGATTTCTCGCAGCCCGACGAGCGCGTCGTCATTGCGAAAGCCGGTCGCGGCGGCCGAGGCAATCAGCACTTTGCCACGCCTACGCACCAGGCTCCGCGAGAGCATGAACTCGGCAAGCCGGGCGAGGAGCGCGTCTACCGCCTTGAACTGAAGGTGCTGGCCGACGTGGGGCTTGTCGGCTATCCCAACGTGGGCAAATCCACGCTGATCTCGCGGATTTCGGCGGCCAAGCCCAAGATTGCCGATTATCCCTTTACCACGCTGCAACCGAACCTGGGCGTGGTGTCGATTGGCGAGGCGCCGTATGAAGAGAGCTATGTGGTCGCCGACATTCCCGGCCTCATCGAGGGCGCACACACAGGCGCGGGCCTCGGCGTCCAGTTTCTGCGCCACATTGAGCGCACGCGGCTACTGGCGCATTTGGTGGATGTGTCGGACGCCGGCGGAAGGCCCGACCCGGTCGAGGACTTCAAAATCATCCTGGGCGAACTCGAGAGCTTCGGCCACGGGCTCACCGACAAGCCGATGATCGTGATTGCGTCAAAGGTCGACGTCGCCAACCCCGAAAAGCTGAAGAAGCTCAAGGCCATGGCCAAGCGAAAGAAGCTGGAGTTTTATGAGATTTCCGCCGTGACCGGACTGGGAATCGACAAGCTGAAGTATGCGATTGGGGCGAGAGTGCGGGAGTTGCGCGAGCAAGCAGCGGCTTAACCAACTAGCGCAAAATCAACGTCGGTGTACCCAGATACGAGCCTTGTCATCCCGACCGAAGCGAAATAGGTGCCCCACACAAGCGGCTGTTGCTTGTGTGGGTTCACCACTTCCTTTTCGCGAAACGCGCTGAGAAAAGCTATTTGTACACGCCCATCGCACGCCACAGCTCATCGCGATGCTTGCTGAAGTCGATCATGGAAAGAAACGCCGGACCGCCCAGGGGTTGAGCCGCCATCGCTGACCGAAGCGCGGCGTTGACCTTGTCCACGGCTTCGGGATTGGCCGCGACCCACACGATGTCAAACGAGCCCGGCGCGTCTGTATGGACAGCCTCCGTGTCGATCTCGTATTCCGCGATCGTGCCGTCAGCCAATAGCTTTTCCATCAGCGGAACGACCAGGGTTTTGCTCAACAGATCCACCGCATCGTCCGGAGCGTCGGCCTTCAATTTGTAAAGCGCAACCTGCAAGTCGGCGTTCTGGTACGAACCGGAATGCCAGTTGTAATAGCGGCTGACCAGAACCTCGTCCTCGTGCTTCGTGGCGGTCTCAAGCGCAGGCGTGTCGGAGTTTCCTGAGGTATAGAACTGGTCAAGCACCTTCAGCAAGCCGGCCATCGACATCGACGACCACCAGTCGTCATGCGTGTAGCCATCAGGCCGATGCACCAGATTCTCATCGCTTCCATATCCAACAAGTGTCCCGTCAGACAGCGCTTTGTCGAGAATTGACTTCGTGGCGTCTCTTTCCTTCATTATGTCCGCCCAATGGGCGCGGGGAATCTGCCAATTGGAGACATACGTATAGAGCGGGGGTTTTTCTTTGACCTGCGAATCCTGCTGTGCGCTCGCTGGCGCGATGCACAGGCACGACAGAGCCAATACACACAGCCCCATAAAAATGCTGCACGATTTTCTGTTCATAAATTTCTTTCTCCTGCTGTGATTTAGCCAGAGTGCTACAGGGGATTCCCGGCCTTGCGGGAGTGTATAGCAAGCACAGGACGATTTCCCACCGTCACAGGCGTAAGGATTCACTCCAGGGCTGTGGAAAGCTTTGTCAACCCTCTCCAGAACCTAAATAACTGTAGTTTCATGACTTATCGGATGCAGGTGATTTCCTGGAATCTTCTATAATAGAAATAGGAGAGGAATTCTCTCGCGAAGGGCGCAGCCAGAAGCTGCGCCCTTCGCTTGATGAAACACATTCAGATCTTCGTTTAAGAACGGCCTCCGCCGTGTCGCAAATAGTTAAGTCCTTTGTTTTCAGGATCGAATGGCTAAGTCCTTTGTTATCAGGATCAAACTGCGTAAGTCCTTTGTTTTCAGGATCAACAATCTTTTTTTGAAAGGAAAATGCCGCTCACCCTGCTGTGAGTGGGACGGCTCAGACCGTTGAAAGATTCGGGTTTGTATCAGGGCACCGCTTCACAGCTTGCTGAAAACTCAGGCATTTGGGAAGGGCACGACTTTTACAGTTTGCTGAAAAAATCGGGTTTCCGTATCAGGGACGGGCTTCGCAGCTTGCTGAAAAATTCGGTTTTGAATCGGCTTTTTGAAGGGGACGGGCTTCAGCCCGTCCGTAAAGTAGCCTGAAATCAGTGCGGCTTTAGCCGCTGAGGGGATGGTTTCCCCTAGATCGAGAGCTTTGTCAGCACACTGAGGGCGCAGCCAGAAGCTGCGCCCTGAAACATTCAGATCTCCGTGAAGAAACGGCTTCCGCCCCATGCCGCAAAATAGCTAAGTCTCTTGTTTTCAGGATCGAAGGGCTAAGTCTTTTGTTTTCAGGATCAAATTACTTAAGTCCTTTGTTTTCAGGATCAATGGTCTTTCTTGAAAGAAAAAAGCCGCCCACCCTGCTGGGGTGGGCGGCTGTCTTCAACTGCGCTAGGGGCCCGAGTTCTACGTCCCGAGCTCTGAGCCCTTCGCTCTGGTTCTCTGGGCCTGGTTACGCCGACTGCATCGCCGGCCCGGAGGCCCGCACCCGGAAGCGCTTGGAGGTGACGGCAAGCAGCTTTTCCATCTTGCGGAGGATCTGCCTTTCGTCCGGAGCGGCGAAGGTCGAAGCCACTCCCTTGGCGGAGTTGCGGCCTGTGCGCCCGACGCGGTGGACGAAGTCTTCGGCTTCGCGGGGCATGTCGTAGTTGACGACATGGGCCACGCCAACGACATCGATGCCGCGCGCGGCCACGTCGGTGGCGACGAGCACGCGGTGCTGGCCCTGGGAGAAGCTTTTGAGGGCGGCGTTGCGCTGCGACTGCGAGCGGTCGCCGTGGATCTGAGTCGCGGCGTGCCCGCTGCGGCTGAGGCGGCGAGCGACGCGGTCCGCTCCGTGCTTGGTGCGGACAAAGACCAGGAAGCTGCCCTTGTTCTGCTGGAGCAGATGCTCGAGCAGCTCTTGCTTTTTATCGGTGGGAACCTCGAAGGTCTGAAGCTCGACGTTTTCACAAGGCTTGAGCACCGAGCCGATCTCGATGCGCGCGGGATTCTTGAGGTAGTCGCGGACGACCTCCTTAATCTGCGTGCTCAGCGTGGCGGAGTAGCACATGGTTTGCCGCTCAGCGGGAAGCGCGGCGGCAATACGCCGGATGGCCGGCTTAAAGCCCATATCCAGCATACGGTCCACTTCGTCCAGCACCAGCATCTTCACGCCGCTCAGATTCACAAGCTTGCGGTCCAGATAATCTTCCAGCCGTCCGGGAGTGGCGACGATGATGCGCGAGCCGCGGCGGATGTTCTGAAGCTGCGGGCCTTCGGCCATGCCTCCCACGACGAGCGCGATGGAGTTGTAGCTGCCGGTTAGCTTGCGGTAATGCTGCTCCACCTGCATGGCCAGTTCGCGTGTGGGCAGCAGGATGAGTGCGGAGCAACCCTTGCCTTTCGGCATCCGCTCAATCAGCGGAATAAGAAAGCTGAGGGTCTTGCCGGTGCCGGTCTGCGCTGTGGCCAGAACGTCGCGGCCTTCGAGCGCCGGCGGAATGGCCTGCGTCTGCACGGGCGTTGGGGTAAGGAAGTTTGCCGCGGCCAACTGCTTTGTCAGCGCGGCGGAAATTTGAAAATCGGAAAATTGGTTCACTTGGTCCTTGCGCCGGGCGGTTCAGTTCATCCGCGTATCTCAAGGACACGAGGGACCGCTGGCGTGGATGGTTCCCGGCGCGGCTTAAGCGCGCGGGGAAATACATATTCTTACGTAGGGAAGTCTTTGAGTTGCCTCAACTCTGCCGCACGCTGCGTCTTCGGTTGCTTCGCGCGTTGCGCAACGCAACCTGGCCGGATGAGTATCGATCGGGCCATTCCGCTGAGGGGCTTGGGGGTATTTCTCGAAAGGCGGTCTTGCTGGATGAGGGCTAAGAGCGGCTCACAGTCCAAACAACTGAGCGTGGGTCAAGTATAGCATGGCGCGACGTTTGACGATCGGCGGACGTAACTTTCGTGGCGAGAGGGATCACCGGAAATAACAGTCGCCGAAGTTGCGGACCCTGCGACCGCGACGGCTGACGAAGGAAGGGAGCGTCCAATCGATGGTGCGATACTTGGCAGGGAGAACATCATGGATGAGATCGCTGCTCGGAGCAGGGCTTTTGCGCGTGGGCTGTTTCTGCTTTTATTGGTGTTGACGGAAATCGGAGGTGTCTGCGCTGCGCAGACGTCAGGGCGCGACTGGACGCAGTTTGGGTGGGACGCCTCGAGTTCGGGCGTCTTGACCGCGTCAACCGGCATTACCGCCGCCAATGTCGCAAACCTGAAACTTCATCAGGTGAAGCTCGACGGCGCCGTGGATGCTTCGGCGATTTTTCTCCATGATGTCAGCGTCAAGGGCGCGAAACACAACGTCTTTTTCGTGACGACCACCTACGGCAAGACCATCGCGATCGACGCCGATTCGGGGGACGTTCTCTGGGAATATACGCCGCCGGATTATTCCACCTGGGCGGGCACGAACCAGATCACGAACAGCACGCCGGTTGCCGACCTGAACCGCCAATTTATCTATGCGGCTTCGCCCGGCGGCACAATCGAAAAGCTTGCCGTTTCGGATGGACACATGGTGTGGACCACGCCGATTACGCTGCTGCCCAGGCGGGAAAAAATTGCTTCGCCGCTTCATGAATTCCGCGGGCATATCATCGCGGTGACGGCAGGCTATATCGGCGACCGCCCGCCATATCAGGGACACGTTGTCGTTCTCGATCCGGCGGGCGGGAAAATTCTGCATGTATGGAACTCGCTGTGCAGCAATCGCGCCGGATTACTCCAGCCGAGTTCCTGTTCCTCGACCCAGTCCGCCATCTGGGGGCGCGCCGGAGCGGTGATTGATCCGGCAACCGGCGATATCTTTGTGGCGACCGGCAATGGGCAGTACAACGGCAAGACGGACTGGGGAGATTCCGTCATTGAACTCAACGCGGATGCGTCGCGGATGGTGGGCAATTACACTCCGGCTGACAACGCCAGGCTGAATGATGAGGATCTCGATGTCGGCTCAACCTCTCCCGTACTGCTGGGGGATGGTCTTTTGGCGCAGGGAGGCAAGGATGGATTGATCCGTCTGCTCAGCGTGCAGCAGATTGCCGGGACGGCCGCGCACCATGACCATGAATTGCAGAAGATCTCGACACCCTCAGGCGCGATGCTGTTCACTGCGCCGGCGGTCTGGCGTCTTGACGGAAAGACCTGGATGTTCGCGGCCGATTCCCACGCGACCGCGGCATGGACACTCGAGAACCGTAAGCTTGTCCAGAAATGGAAGAGCGGCAACGGGGGGACAAGCCCGATTGTCGCCGGGGGGCTGCTCTACGTTTACAATCCGAGCGGCGGACTCCGCGTCTATGAACCGGCGACGGGAAAGCAGGTCGCCGATTTGGAATGCGGCCGTGGACATTGGAACAGCCCGATTGTGGTGGACGGCAAGATCGCGCTCCCCGAAGGCAATGCCAATCACCACGCCACCAGCGGTGTGCTGGATATCTGGAGTCTCCCGGCAAAGCATTCGATGAGATGAATGGGCTATCGCGGGCGGCAGGTGTGGGACTCGGAAGCCATGCCAAAATGAAATGTCTGGACTCCTGGCATCCGACCCTATCGAAGCCAGTCGCTTTCGAGAAAGAGCCGGATTCCGGCTATGCCCGCGGCTCCGGCGGCGAGGCAGGCGGGAACGTTTTCTTTTGTGACTCCGCCGAGGGCGAAGACCGGGATGTTGCTGGCGGCCTGGACGGCGGCGCGGAGGGCTTCGAGGCCCTGGCCAGGGAGTTTGCCTTCCGGTGTGAGCTTTTCAAAGACCGGCGCGTACAGGATGAGGGTGTTGGCGGTGGTGGCGTGCGGGTTTTGTTGGGATTCTTCTCGTACTTTGAGGACTTCTTCAATGGAGTGGCAGGCGTGGCTGAGAATGGCCTCTCGTCCGGATTGGGCGAAGAGGCGGCGGGTTTCGGCGGCGGCGGCGGGTGGGGCGATGGCCGGGAGATGGACGCCGTCGGCTCCGGAGGCGAGTGCGATTTCGGCGGGGCCGTTGAGCAGAATTTTTGTGGATTGATTTTTTTCGCGGACGGTGGAGACGATTTGTTCCGTCAAATAGCGGAGGTCGTCAGGGGCGAGGTCCTTTTCACGGATCTGGAGGTAGTCGATGTTGCGCTCGGCCCATTGGACTGCCAGTTGGACGAGGGCGGCGTGGTTGGATTCGCTTCCGGGCAGTAGATGGCGGTTGGTGATGGCATAGAGGAGCATTCGGTTTCAATCGAGATGAGTTTTTTGGCTGGGATGAAAAAAGCAGGTTCTTCGACTACGACTGGCGCCGGTGCGCCAGGCTCCGCTCAGGATGCCATCATTTCGTTTTCGGGAATCGGGGATTAATTTGATGGGTAGCCAGTTCATACGATTCGGACGCTTAGAGTTAAGATAGCGCGTGGTGGCTTCTACAAGTACGGCATTCGGAGAATATGGCTCAATACGATTTGCTGGTGATTGGATCAGGGCCGTCCGGCCAGCGGGCGGCGGTTTCGGCGGTGAAGAAGGGCAAGCGCGTGGCCCTGGTGGAGATGCGCAACGTCGTGGGAGGCGTGTGCATCAACACCGGCACCATTCCCAGTAAGACCATGCGCGAGGCCGTGCTGCATCTTTCGGGCTACAATTACCGCTCGATTTATGGAATGAATTATCGCGTGAAGGAAAAGATCACCATGTCCGATCTCGCCTTCCGCGTGCAGCACGTCATCAAAACCGAAGTGGACGTGACCGAGGCTCAGCTTTCGCGCAATGGAGTGGACGTGATGACCGGTATCGCCAGCTTCGTGGACGATCATCACGTGCGGGTCAAAGGCGCGATCGGGGAAAACGTGTATGAGGCGGAGAAGATCGTCATCGCCGTGGGGACCAAGCCGGCCGACTCGCCGAAGGTCCCAATTAACGGACGAACCATTATCAACAGCGACCAGATCATGGATCTGCAGGCGCTCCCGAAAACCCTGATTGTGGTGGGCGGCGGCGTCATCGGCGTCGAGTATACCTGCATGTTCGCCGCGCTGGGGGTGAGGGTGACGCTGGTCGAGAGGCGGCCGCGGCTGCTGGAGTTCGCCGATCAGGAAATCGTCGAGGCCCTCAGCTATCACCTGCGCGACAGCCGCGTAACCATGCGGCTCCATGAGGAAGTGGAGAGCGTGGAGGAGCTGGCCGACGGCACGGTCGTCGCCAATCTTGAGAGCAAAAAACGCATCTCCGGAGACGCGCTGCTCTACGCGGTAGGACGGCAGGGAAACATTGACGAGCTGAACCTGGAGGCCGCGGGCGTTGAGGCTGACAAGCGTGGGCGCATTCCGGTGGACAAGGACTTCCGGACCAGGGTCCCGCACATTTTCGCCGTGGGCGACGTGATCGGCTTTCCGAGCCTTGCGTCGGTCTCGATGGAGCAGGGGCGGATCGCGGTCGAGCGCGCCTTTGGCGATGAGGGTCTGCAATCGAACCCGAGTTTTTATCCATATGGGATTTATACGATTCCGGAAATTTCTTTCATCGGCAAGACCGAGGAGCA
>JBAUHD010000045.1:0-6830 GCA_049680085.1 Acidobacteriaceae bacterium | reverse complement strand
CTTCGATGCGGTTGGGACAAGTTTTCAGCGAATTAGATTCTCGGGGACGACTCAAGTTTACGCGAAAGCTGCTCGGGAGACGAACGCCGGCGCGCCGCGGCGGTTTCCTCTGAAATGCTGATTGCTGATCGCGGAACGCTGTTATTTCGCTTCCCGTCACTCGCCGTCGCGCATTCTCTGCTTGATGGTTTTGGCGAGCTTTTCGATCTCGTCCGCTTTTTTCACCACGTCTAGGGAAAGCGTGTCTTTTGTGCTGTGGGAGACGGCGTCGTTCAGTTCTTTTGCGAGGCTCAGGAGGCGATTGGTGTCGGCGACGATCTGTTTCTGGCGCTGGACGTTGCGCTCCCGGGCCATGTGTTCCGTCATGCGGCGCAGCGCGGTATCAGCGTTGGGGTTGGCGCGGCCGGGATCGGAGAAACCAGGAGGGGCCGTGGTTATTTCCGTTTGGGCGCGAGCGGTGACGGGGCAGAACACGAGCAGCCCCATTGCCAGAAAGAGCAAAGCGCGCATGGGGTGAAAGGGTAGCGTGCGCCGCGGGGCGTTCCGGTTCGCAGTGAAAGGATAAACGGCGATTGGTCGCGAATTTTGACTGGGAATCTGCATATCCCGCTCCAGTTTGAGCCTTCTGCCCGATAATTATGAAGCGATGTTATTTTCGATGCAAAGCATTTGTGTTTTGGCTGCGGGCGACGGCGCTGGCGGTTTCTTCAGCACCATCAACAGGAAGTGGATGATGGATCTGCAGGGGTTTATCCGCGCCTCCCTGCCCAAAATCATCGTTATTCTTGTTGTGGCGTGGGTGCTCACGCGCTTTGTGAAGCTGGTGACGGAGCGCGTGTTGAGGGCCGCGGAGCGCCATGCCGGCCGTCCCAGGAACGTTTCGCAAGTGCGCACGCTCACATCAGTGATTCGCGCCACCGGGACCGGTATTATTTTCTTCGTGGCCGCGCTGGAGATTCTGCCGCTGCTCGGTTTCCGGCTGGGGCCGCTGCTGGCTTCGGCGGGCGTGGCCGGAGTGGCCATTGGCCTGGCCGCGCAGACCATCGTGAAGGACTGCCTGAACGGCATGTTGATTCTGGTGGAGGACCAATACAACGTGGGCGATGTGGTCAAGCTGGCCGGCCTGGGCGGCACCGTGGAAGCCATGACCCTCCGCCGCACCATGGTGCGCGACGCCGACGGGACGCTCTACGTGATTCCGAATTCGCAGATCACCACCGTCGCCAACCAGACCCGCGATTTTTCGGTGGCGACCATTAATGTCTCGGTGGATTTTTCGGCGGACCCCGACCAGGTGATGGCGCTGCTCAAGCAGGTCGCCATGGGGGTGCGCCAAGACCCCGCCTACAGCCACGTCTTTCTCGCCGACCCAACGCTGCTTGGCGTTGATTCGATCAAGGGCTCGCAGGTCATCTATCCGGTGCAGTTGCGGACCCAAGCCAACCAGCAGTGGCCGGCCATGCGCGAAACGCAAAGACGCATACGGCTGGCGCTCGAAGAACACCACCTGCTGCCGGGCGATCCGCTGCGCGTCTTCGGAGCGCACGGGCCGGGCCCGCTGATGAATCCGGCGGCGGAGGCCGCGACGAAAATGCCTGACCCAACTGCGGCCAAGCCGAATGAGATCAATCCGTTCGAGAGCAGCTAGAAGGCGGAGCGGCCAACCAGACTCTTGAGTTGAACCCGGCCTACAGCCAGCCCTTGGCCCTTGCGATTCGCGCCGCGTCAATGCGGTTGGCGGCTCCCAGTTTGCTGATCGCTTCTGACAGGTAGTTCCTCACCGTGCCTTCCGAGAGGCGGAGTTCGTCGGCGATCTCCTGGGAGGATTTGCCTTCGCCGGCCTGCCGCAAGATCTGGCGCTCGCGGTCGGTGAGCGGATCAGGGCCGCTGTCCCAGGCCTCGGCGGCGAGGTCTGGATCAATCACGCGCAGACCCTGATGGACGCGGCGCACGGCGTCGGCCAACTCGGCGGCGGGGCGATCCTTGAGCAGATAACCCTTGGCTCCGGCGTCGAGCGCGCGCCGCAGATAGCCGGGGCGCGCAAAGGTAGTGAGAATGATGACGCGTGTTTGCGGATAGCGGTCGCGGACCGCGGCGGCCAGCGTGAGGCCGGTCATTCCGGGCATCTCGATATCGGTGACAAGAATGTGCGGACTGAGCTTCGCAATTGCATCCAGCGCCTCGCGCCCATTGGCGGCGCGCGCACAAACGGCAATATCGGGCTCGGTCTCGAGGAGGGCGGCCAAGGCCCCGAGTACCATGGCCTGATCTTCGGCGACGACTACCTGAATTTTCTGGGTCATGCGTTCGAGCGATTAAGAACTGATCGTATTGTATGCGGTGGAAACACAGAAGGGCACAATGGGTGCAGCGTGCCCTTCTGTTCTGAGGAGGGAGTCCGCTTCAGGACGCGGCCCTGAGCGGTTCGGTCTGGTCGATGGGCGCAACCCGGTCCATGATGGCGCGGCTGAAGGTGGTCAGGTCTTCGGGCTTGCGGCTGGTGATCAGGTTTCCGTCCACCACCACGGCCTCGTCCACCCAGTTGGCTCCGGCGTTCTTCAGGTCAGTCTTGAGCGATGGCCACGAGGTCATTTTTTTGCCGCGCACCAGCCCCGCTTCAATCAACGTCCAGGGGCCGTGGCACACGGCGGCAATGGGCCGTCCGGTGCGCGCGAAGTCCTTCACAAACTGAACAGCTTTGGGCTCCATACGGAGATGGTCGGGATTGATGACGCCGCCGGGGAGGATGAGGGCGTCGTAATCGGAGGGGTTGGCATGATCGAGGGATTTGTCCACCTTGAGCTTATCGCCCCATTCCTTGAACTTCCACGCCTTGATCTCGCCGCTTTTGGGGGCGATGATTTCGGTCGTCGCTCCGGCGGCTTCGAGCGCTTTTTGGGGCTCGGTCAATTCCACCTGCTCCACTCCGTCGGTGGCGAGAAATGCGATTCGCTTTCCAGATAATGATTCCTTCATTGGAATTTGCTCCTGTTGAGTAAGAGTGCGGGGGAATTGAACCGCGTTGCTCAGGGGCGCGCGCTCAGCGTTCAACGTTCAGGAAAGGCTTAGACCCACGACCCGTTGGTCGTTGGCCGAAGGCTTCTGGCGGAATTCATCGTCTTTTCACGGGATTACAGCGGCGCCTTCACACGATTGGGAATCCAAACGCGATAGGGTAGACCCATGAGAAAACGAATCGTCGCCGCATCGCTTGTTGCCGCCGCATCGCTTGCCGCCGCGCTGTCGCTTACGGCGTGCAAATCCTCCAACTCGGTTGCGCTGCTGGGCGCGGGCAGCACGTTTGTGTATCCGGTAATGACGCGCTGGGTGCAGGGATTCATGCAGGGCCATCCGGGTGTTCACATCAACTACCAGTCCATCGGATCGGGAGGCGGCATTGAGCAGGTGCGGGCGGGCACGGTGGACTTTGGCGCGTCCGACGTGGCGCTGACCGACGCGGAACTGAAAAGGATGCGGGCGGTGATTCAGTTTCCGGAATCGGCGGGGCCGGTGGTCGTAACCTACAACCTTCCGCAACTGATGCAGCCGCTGCGGCTCTCGCCGGGGTCGCTGGCGGGAATTTTCCTCGGGCAGATCGCCAACTGGGGGGACGCGAAAATCGCGGCGGACAATCCCGGTGTAAAGCTGCCCAATGAGCCAATCCTGGTGGTGCATCGCGCCGACGGAAGCGGCACCACCAATGCGTTTACCACCTACCTCAGCGCGGTGAGTGCGGACTGGAAAACAAAGGTAGGCGCGGGCAAAAGCGTGAACTGGCCGCGAGGCCTTGGCGGCAAGGGCAGCGAAGGCGTGACGGGGCAATTGAAGCAGTCTCCAGGGGCGATTGGCTATGTGGAGCTGACCTTTGCCGAACAAAACAGTCTGCCGATGGCCAGGATTGAAAACCAGGCGGGGAAATATGTTGTTCCGGGTACCGCGAGCACCACAGCGGCCATCAACGCATTCGCGGCGCAGCTCGCGCAGGACCCGAGAACGCCGATTGTGAACCCTCCGGCCACGGCGCCGGAGGCCTATCCGATTTCAACTCTAACCTTCGTGCTTATTCCAAAAGACGGCCCCGACAAGGCGAAACGCGCCGCGCTCAAGACGTTTCTGCGATACATCATCACCGAAGGTCAGACCACGGCCAACGGGTTGCAATACGCTCCACTGCCGCCATCGATCCAGCAGTATGACGAGCAGCAGTTGAACCGGATGACGGCCGCCGGACAGCCATTGCCGTAGGACGGCCGCTTAGAAAATAAACCGGCTGGTGAAGACGAGCTGGTGGTTGTAGGTGTGGAAGCTGGAGGTTGCGATCTGGATTCCTGCTCCAAAGGCGAACCCGGTGCGGCTGGTTTCGTTGCCGGGACGCACCTTGAACTTTGCGGTGGTCAGACCCGGCTCCAGAAAATTCTGCGTCTTGCCGTCATTCTTGCCGCCGAAAAAGTAGGTCGCATTCGACTCAATTTCCGGGAAGAAATATTTGTGGACCTTGTACTGCGCTGTGGTGTTCCAGGCGATGACGCGGCCCAGTTTCGCCGTATCTCCGGTGGGCAGGCTGCCGCCGACGCAGGAGATGATGTCGAAGCGGCCCCAGCCTTTGCCGGCCTCGAACGTCGGGCCGAGTACAGCGTCCGCGCTGCCGTTGGAGTAGCTGCCGGTGGGAATTGTGGCCGTCAGTTGCGCGGCAATCGCGTAGTTTCCATGCGCCTCGTTGCCGGAGGCGATGCGATATTTGTAGCCGAACATGGGATCGCCGAAGCCGTCTTTCGCGCCGCTGTTGTGCATGAGATATGACGGGGGGTAGAAATCAAACTCGCTGTTGAAACCCGGGACAATGTTCAACCCCTTCGACACTCCAAAATTCCAGTTGTCCGCATGAGCGGGCGTGATCTGACGCGCCGTATCAAATCGGAAAACCTGGATCAGCATGGGATAGGGCTGGTTCAGCGGAACCGACCACGAGGGCTGCCTGGACTGCGCCGCGGAAGCGCGGTGCTGGAGCCGGGTGAACAGGTTCTGGGCTTTGAGGCAGGGCATTGCAATAACGCACACGATCACGATGGCGAAAATTCTGCGCAAGACGGGTCTCCGAAAAGAGAAGCAACGAGAACCAAGGTAGCAATGAGAGAGCTGAGTGCGCATCGGCGAAGAGATGGAGCCGCTCATCCACCCAAAGGTGGATCGCTGGCCGGTCTACATGATTTCCGGGGCCGCAATCCCCAGCCAATCCAGCGAGCGGATGAGCTCGCGCTGCGCGACGGCGGCCGTGGCCAGCAGAAACGCGCGGCGGTCCGGGTCCGCTTCGGTCAGGATGTGGTGCTTGCGGTAGAAATCGCTGAAGTCCTGCGCGAGCTGGAAGGCATGCCTGGCGAGATAGGCCGGCTCCGCAGTTGCGATGCACTGATCGAGCAGCAGGGAAGTCTTGGAGGCGCGCAGCCAGAGCTGCCAGATGGCCTCGTTTTCCTCCCCGGCGAGATGCGGCGCGGGATCGAGCGAGGCGACCTCGGCGAGCGCAGCTTCGGGCGTGGTTTCGGCCTTGCGAAAAATACTGCGCGTCCGCACCACCGCGTACTGAATGTAGGGGCCGGTTTCTCCTTCAAAGCTGAGCGCGTCCTTAAAGTCAAAGGCAATCACGGAATTGCGCGTGTACTTGAGCATGAAGTAGCGCAGCGCGCCCACGGCAATGGTGCGCGCCGTGGCTTCGCGCTCGGATTGCGGAAGTTCCGGGTGGCGCTGCTCCACCTCAGTCTGTGTAGCGGCAAGCAGCCTGTCGATCAGGTCGTCGGCCTTTACGCCGAAGCCCTTGCGTCCCGAAACTTCAATATAGGGGCGCGCGCGGTCTTCTTCGGAAATCTCATATCCCAATTCAAGCGCGCAGCGCGGCGTAAGCGCGACCATCTCATAGGAGAAATGCGTGTAGCGCGCGGCCTGCTCCGCGTGGCCGAGGCCGCGCAGGGCTTCAATGACGTTGGCCTGCGGGTCCGACTGGCGCGCGTCAATCACGTTGTAGATGGCGGTAGCATGGCCGAAGCCGGGATGCTCCGCCTCTCCGGACTCCGCCGAGATCCAGCAGGTGTGATGGGAATACTTGTAAAACCTGCGATACCCGAAGTCGCGGCCCAGCAGCCCAAACTTCCACAGATGATAGGCGATATCCTTGCCGACGTATGTCACGGTGCCGTTGGAGCGCACGATGACTTTCGCGTCTTCGTCGGGAAGTCCTTCGGCGAGGGCTTCGGAGTTGGCTCGGCGCATAACCCAGCAGCCCTTGTTCTTGCCCTCCGTCTCCTTATAGAGCACACCTTTGTCGCGCAACTGTTCGAAGGCCGAGTCCCAAAAGTGGAGGTGCAGGATTTCACTTTCACGCGGCAGAAAATCGTATTCGATGCCCAGCCGCTGCATGGTTTCCAGGTGGCGGCGCAGGATGGCCGTGGAGATAAGCTCGGCAATGGCGGCGGTTTCATTGCCTCCGCGCTCGAGGGCGTGGAGAGTCTCCAGACGGAGTTGAACCCGGCGCGGTTTTTGCGCGGCATCTTCGTCGTACCACTGGGAGACGCGCGCATAGAGATTCCAGCAGTAGTAATCGATGCGCTTGCCGCGGGCGGCAAGTTCGGCGAGCAGCGATTCCACTTCGGCGAGCGATTTGTTTTCGAGATGCTGGAGAGCGACGATGATGTCCGCCACCTGCACGCCGGTATTGTCGATGTAATTCTGCACATCCACCTGCTCGCCGGCGGCGCGCAGCAGGCGAACAAACGTGTCTCCCAGAATGGCATTGCGCAAGTGGCCGACGTGCGCGGCCTTGTTGGGATTAATACTGGTGT
>JBAUHD010000044.1:0-6702 GCA_049680085.1 Acidobacteriaceae bacterium | reverse complement strand
GCAAGAATTTTCGCCTGCGCCTGCTTCACGTCATAAGGAACGCGATAGAAGAGAATTCGTTGCCGCTCGCCATTTTCCTCAGTTTCGTAAAGCGCATAGGCGGCACGCCAATCGCCGTCGCGCGGCTGGCCCACCGAGCCCGGATTGATAAGGTAGCGCGCATTTTTCCGCAACGGCAATTCATACTCATCCGCCCCGCGCGCGCGGAACTCCGGCGCCAGCCGAAAGCTTTCTTCCCCATTGGTCGCAAAGCCGCCCTGGAGATGCGTGTGCCCGAAAAAAGTAATGCGCGTCGCCGCCCGTGCCAGCGGCAGCCACGCGTCGCGCAGCGTGGCCAGATATTCGTCCTCATCCAGCGGAGAACCATGGGCGCAGCCCACGCCGGAGCCATCAGGCTCGATGGGGCCGGCGGGCAATTGGCGGAGCCAGTCCGCATTCGCCGCCGTCAGAGTTTCGCGGGTCCAGAGCGCCGCGCGTGCGGCCATAGGGCTGAAGTCTTCAAGATCCCCAGCCCCGCCGCAGACCCGGTCGTGATTGCCGCGTACAAAGATGGAACCCGCCGCGCGCGCCAACTCGATCACCTCGTTGGGATTCGCGCCGTAACCCACCACATCGCCCAGGTTCCACACCCCGTCGTGCGAAGGCGCGGCGTTCAGTACCGCGTCCATGGCTTCCAGATTGGCATGGATATCAGAGAGGAGGAGGATGCGCATGGGTTGGCCGGCGAGCCAAATCGTCTGGAAATATTCTACTTAGATAAGTTTAGCGATGCCGCCTGGGCCATCGTTATGTGTCGTTTCAAGTCAACCCCCGTCCTTACCGATAGATAGAGTATCCCGCGACCTTCGGCGGGGGTGACTTTGGTTACATCGGCGGCACTTCAGAGGTTAGAAGCCAAGCAACAGGGGATAAAGGGGCTTCATCGTATCGATTAGCAATCGTCCGGGGATTCGGCGCGAAATGAGGGGAATGGAGAATCATCGCACGGGAGGAATGCGGCGCCGTCCAGTGAGCTTGGACCAGGTGACAGAGCTTCTGCGCGAAAACCAGAAACTGATTACCCTGGGGCGGCTCGCGGCCAGCATCGCCCATGAAATCAATAATCCTCTGGAATCCATCACCAACCTGATGTACCTCATGGAGCAGCAGACTTCCGGCGAAACCGCCGAATACCTCAAACTCGCCCAGCGCGAGCTCGCCCGCGTGGTGCAGATCAGCAAGCAGACCCTTACCTTCTCGCGCGAGACCAGTACGCCGGTGAAGGTACAGCTTTCCGACCTGATCGAAGAAGTGCTGGGACTCCACGCGCGGCACATCGGCGACAAGGGTTTGAAGATCGTGCGGCAGTATGAGACCTACGACCTGGTCACGGTTTTTCCCGGCGAGATGCGGCAGGTCCTCTCGAACCTGATCGCCAATGCCATTGAAGCCACCCCGTCGCGGGGACGCATCGTCGTCCGCATTCGCCCGTCGCGGCGGTGGTCCGGCCACGGTGTGCGAGGCCTGCGGCTTTCGATCGGTGACAACGGATCGGGCATTCCCGAAGAAGCGCGCAACCGCCTCGGCGAGCCGTTCTTCACCACCAAGGGGCAGAGCGGCACGGGCCTCGGTTTATGGGTCTCGCAATCCATCCTGACCCGCTACGGCGGCAGCCTGCAACTGCGCTCCTCAACCGCCTCCGACCGTCATGGAACCGTTTTCAGTCTCTTCCTGCCGCTCAATCTGCGTCCACTGGCGGTTTCTCCCAGTGGCGGAGAAACCGAAGACATACCGGCCACCGGAACGCGCGGAGGACCACGCTGGCGCGGCCTCCGCCTGATACGTCAGCAGGACGACGCCGATGTGAAGGTCGAAAAGAATTCGTCCTCATCCGAAAACCAGCCGCGGCAGGAGATACCCAAAGCCGCGAGGCTGGGTTAGCCTTACTCTTCCTCGTCCTCTGCCCGAGGATGCTTTACCCCGGCCACAACCTTTTCCGCAATCGGCTGCGGCACCACGTCGTAGTGGTCCATCTCCATGTGGAAGCTGCCGCGACCCTGCGTCATGGCCGTGAGGCTCTGCCCGTAGGTGAGCATTTCCGCCATCGGAACCTCGGCCCGCACCACCGTCGATGAGCCAAGGGTTTCCATGCCGTGCACGCGCCCCCTCCGCTGGTTCAGGTCGCCCATCAAGGCTCCAGCGCAATCGTCGGGAGCTTCGATTTCCACGCGCATGATCGGCTCCAGCAGCGTGGGCCGCGCCTGCTCCATGCACTTGCGAAAGGCGATCCGCCCCGCCATCTTGAATGACAGCTCGTTCGAATCCACATCGTGGTAGCTGCCGTCGAGAAGCGTCACGCGAAAATCAACCACCGGGTACCCGGCAAGATATCCGCGCACCGCCGACTCCTGAATGCCTTTTTCAACCGCCGGAATAAAATTCCGCGGAATCGCTCCGCCAAAAATATCATTGACGAACTCGAACCCGGCCCCCCGCTCCAGCGGCTCAATGCGAATCTTGCAGTCGCCAAACTGGCCGTGCCCGCCGGTCTGCTTCTTGTGCCGCCCCTGGGCCTCGGCGCGTCCGCGAATCGTCTCGCGATAGGGAACCTTGGGCGCGTTCAGCGTGACCTCGGTGTGATACCGGCGGCGCAGCCGCGAGACGATGGCCTCGATGTGCGGCTGGCCGGCCCCGGCGATTAAAAATTCATTCGTCTGCGGATCGCGGAAGAACCGCACCAGCAGGTCTTCTTCCATCAGCTTATGCACAGCGGGCGCGAGCTTGTCCTCATCGGCTCGGGTCTTCGGCTCAATGGCATAGGTCATGGCGGCTTCCGGCAGCGGCACCGGCTCAAAGAAAATTTCCTGTCCCTTGTCGCCCAGCGTGTCGCCGGTCAGCGTGTCCTTCAGCTTGGCGACCGCGCCCAGATCGCCGGCATGAAGCTCGGCAACCGCCACGGCGGTATGGCCCTGCATCACCGAAAGGTGCGCGAACTTCTCCTGCGTCCGCCGCGTGTAATTGGTGAAAGCCGCGTCGTTCTTCACCGCTCCGGAAAAGACCTTGAAGAAGGTGATGCGCCCGGCAAACGGGTCGGTCATGGTTTTGAAGGCGTAGAGCGCGACCGGTTCCGCGTCGTCCACTTTGCGCATCACGATCTCCTGCACGGCGTCTCCGGCGGAGGCGCCCCCGTTGGCCACCGCCTGCAGAATCGCGCGCGCCGCGACCGGCTCGCGCTCAATCGGCGCGGGCGCATAGACCTTCAGGAAATCCAGCAGGTGATCGGTGGCGACGTTCATGAGCCCGCTGGTAAACAGCGCGGGGAAGATGCGGTCTTCGCGAATCGCTTCATGCAGCGCCGAGATAAGGTGCTGCTCAGGAATCGTCCCCTCGGCAAAAAACTCCTCCATCAACTCGTCCTTGCCCTCGGCCACCTGCTCCACCAGAGCCTCATGCGCGGCCTTCGCGGCCTCCCGCATCGCTGCGGGAATGTCTCCAATCTTCCCGCAGCCGTCGCCGCCCGGCGTGTAGTAGAAGGCCTGCATGGTGACGAGATCGATGACCCCCTCGAAGCCCTTTCCATTCGCAATCGGCAACTGGACGGGAACAACGCTGCGTCCAAAGCGTTCGCGCAAAGCTTCGAGCGTGGAGGCAACCGCGGCGGCCGCGCGGGGATGGTCCATCTGGTTCAGGACCAGCACTCGCGGCAGGTTGAATTCCTCGGCATATTTCCAAACGCTGCTCGTGACCGTCTCCGGGCCATTCGGCGTGTTGACAACAATTAGAGCGGCCTCGACCGGCAGCATCGCCGAGCGCGCCTCATGAACGAACATGTGGAAGCCGGGCGTATCGACCAGATTGATTTTCACGCCGTTCCACTCGGCAAAGGCGACCGCGTTCTGCATGGTCATGCGCCGCGAGACCTCCTCCTCGTCATAAGCGGTGATGGCGCTGCCGTCTTCCATGCGGCCCAGCTTGGGCGTCATCTTCGCGGCGTGGAGCAGTGCGGCAATCAGAGTGGTCTTGCCGCTGTGGGAGTGACCGGTGACGGCGACGTTGCGAATTTCTCTTCCCTGATACGACTTCACAGAATTCATCGGATGCTCCTGAAGGAAGGGGTGGCGGCGTCCGCTCCACGGCGCGAGCGTGGCGGAAACAGAGGCGCTGAAGTGATAGACGCGGCAAACGGCAAACAGGGAGAGACGGGATGCGACGCAAATTGTGTCGCTGTCGCGCTCCGGGGCGCGGGCCCATCGATTCTGGCGTCCTCGTTTTCCATAAGAGGCGCGTACAGCGGGCCCGGCGTTCGCCGCAGCGAATGCGCCGCGCCCTCAGGAGCTATGGATGCTAGCACGACGCCGGGGGCACCGGCAATTTCAGGCGGCTGAAGAGCGGCTGGCTCAAGGACGGGTCGCTAAAAGACGGGTTGCGAAGTGCTCCACTTTCGCCTCCGCACGCTGGAGAGGCCGCCGGGGAGGTGAGATGATAGTAGCTGCGGGTTCCGCAGCCAGCTTGCGGCCCCTTTTGACGATGCGCCGGCGGACGAAGATTACCATTTCGATTGTCGCTGTTGTGCTGCTGCTGCTGGCAGGCGCGATCTATCTTCGCAAGAATGCGCCCCCCGAAGTGGCGCGGCTGCTGCCGGATTCGGACGGAATCATTTATCTCAACCTGAAGCCGCTGCGCGAAGCCACGCATTTTGACCAGCATCCCGTGCCGCACGATCCCGACTACCAGCATTTCATCGATGCCACCGGGATCCAGCCCGAGCGCGACCTCAACCAGGTAGCCTTTGCGCTCGAGCGCATGCCCGATCCCAACGGCCCGAACGGCCCGGTGGCGTTCTCCGAAGTCTTCGAGGGCCACTTCAACGGGAGGCGGCTGGCGGACTATCTCCAGACCATCGCCGCGAACACCGAGCCCTACGCCCAACGCACGATCTTTGAAATCCCCAGCGAGGGCCGCACCGTCCGCGTGGTGCTGCTGGGCTACGACCTCGTGGCCGTGAGCAATACCCCGACCGCCGAACCCATCCATTCCATCATCGACCGCTACCGCACCGCCGCGCTTCCTTTCGCCGGATCGTCGTTGCTGGCCGCGCACTACTCCGACGTCCCGCTGCTCTCGGCGGCCTGGGGCATCGGCAAAATCGGCCTGCCCCTCACCGACCAGTCAGGCGGAATCAAGGTCATGGGCATAAGCCTGCCGTTTTCGCCCGACACAACCTTCATCGCTTCACTGCGCTGGACCGGCAAGACTCACCTCCGCGTCGAGGAAATTGCTCCGACCGAAGAGGCGGCGGCGAAATCGGCGGACGCGGTCGGCAACCTGCTGAACTTTGTCCGCACCATACAAAACGCGGTAACAGATACGGCGCACGAGCAGACCAATGCCGACCTCAGGGCGATGATCGAAAGCGCGCGCATCCGCCACCATAACGACCGCGCCGTGTTTACCGCGACCATTCCCACGGACCTGCTGCGGCAAATGATGAAGGCGCCGATCGATTTGCAAACCGGACCGCAGCCGCACGTCGCGCCGCCGCAAACAACAGCGCCGCGCCCGCCTGCCGCGCCCCAGCTAAAAAAATCGCAGCCGAAGCGGCGCCCCGCCCCATCCAAGTAGTCGAAGACGTAGCTGTTTCCTTCAACCCGGAGGTTCCGATGAATCTTTCCCACTCCTTGTCGCGCCTGGCGTCAATAGCCGCGCTGGCCTGCTTCGTTTCACTCCCGCTGATCGCCCAAAACAATTCCCAGTCCGGCAAAGTGCTCACCGGCGAGGCCGCGTTTTCCAACTACACGAAGGAAGAGCCGGGCGTGGTGCGCAAGCTCACCCTGGCCGACCTGCCCGCTCCTTACGCCACCAAGGGCGTGGACAACGGCGCGCACGTGGTCAAGCGCCCGGACAATGCCTGGCCCAAAACGCTGCCTGGATTCAAGGTGAGCCTCTACGACACCGGACTCGACCAGCCGCGCGAAATCCGCACCGCCCCCAACGGCGACCTGTTTGTCGCCCTGAGCTATCAAAACAAGATCATGGTCTTTCGCGGCGTAAACGCGCAGGGCAAGCCGAAACAGGTTTCCACCTTCGCCGAGGGCCTCAGCCAGCCCTTCGGAATCGCGTTTTATCCCCTCGGCCCGAACCCCAAATGGGTCTACATCGGCAACACCGACTCCGTGGTGCGCTTTCCTTATAAAAATGGAGACCTGAAGGCGAGCGGACCCGCCGAGAAGCTGGCCGACCTGCCCGGCGGAGGACGCCTCCGCGGCGGCGGCCATTGGACCCGCGATATCGTGTTCTCAAAAGACGGCCGGAAAATGTTCGTTTCGGTCGGCTCGCATTCCAATGTCGATGATCCCGACACCCATTCCGAGGAGTTCCACCGTGCCAACGTCCTGGAGGTTACGCCGCAGGGTAAGTTCGTCAAGGTCTACGCCTATGGCATTCGCAACTGTGTGGGCGAGGCCATCAATCCCGCCACTGGCCAGCTCTGGTGCTCAGTCAACGAGCGCGACATGCTGGGCGACCACCTTGTCCCCGACTACATCACGCACGTCCAGGAAGGCGGATTCTACGGCTGGCCCTGGTTCTACATGGGTGGCCATCCCGACCCGCGCCTCAATGGCAAACACCCTGAGCTGAAGGACAAAGTCATCACCCCCGACATCCTGCTGGAGCCGCATTTCGCATCGCTGGAAATGACCTTCTACGAAGGCTCGCAATTTC
>JBAUHD010000043.1:0-4144 GCA_049680085.1 Acidobacteriaceae bacterium | reverse complement strand
TCAATCGTCTGCCACAGCACATCTTTGGGCAGGGCGCCGGCGATCATCTCTCCATTCACGTAAAGCGTCGGCGTCTGGTTGATGTTCAAACTGTCGGAGAGCTTCATCTCCTGCCGAATCGGAGCCTCATCCTGTTTGGCAACGCAGGCCTGGAGCTTGCCCGTGTCGAGCTTGTCTTTCTGGCCCTGCTCCATCGCCGCCTTGTCCAGCGCCGCGTCGGATTTCTTCACGTCGCGGTCCGGGCCGGTGATATCTTCGCCGTGCGTGTGCAGGTAATCCACATAGCTCCAGTACGACGTGCCGCTCTGCGAAGCGAGACAGTTGGCATTGACGGAGGCGTGCATGGCCCAGGGGTGCAACTGCTCAATCGGCATATCCCGGTACACAATTTTGATGAGGCCCTTGTAGTGGTTCAGCGTGTCCGGAAACAGCTCCGAATGGAGCTTCGCGCAGTACGGGCACTCGAGGTCATCGAAGTTGACCAGCGTGACCTTGGCGTTCGGATTGCCGCGCACTGGACGATTGCCGGCAGGGATCAGGCTGGCAGGATCGGCGGCGATGTCCCAGTGCGAAATGCGCTCCAGCGTCTTGTTGTCTTTCGAGATCAGGAAGTCGAGGTTTTGCGAGTGCTCGGGATGGCCGGGCAACTCAAAGAAAACGGCCAGCGTGTCAAAACCTGGCGTGGGGCTGGGCGTCCGCTGGCCAATGTGGATGACGTATTCGGGCGGAATCTGAAGGCGGTCACGCAGCGTGAGTTCAATGTTGCGGCTGACACTCGGGCTGAGCGCTGCGCCGGAAGCGGCGGGCGCTTTCGCAGTCGCGATCGCGGAAGTCTGAGCGGGACAAGCGGGAGCGGCAATCAGGGCCGCCAGCACAAGCGAAAGTCCCAGAAAAAATCGGCTACGAGGCAAAACAACCACCTTTCGGAATGCCTTTATTATCGCAGAATCAGGGCCCCAACCCAGGGCCGGAGGATCCTACTTCTCCGTCTTCTCGTCCAATTGACGCCGCCAGTCCAGCGATTCCACAAACCCCCGCGACTCCCGCCAGCTCTCCTTCACAATTACGTGCAGCTCCAGAAAGACCCGCGTCCCCAGCAGCGACTCAATCTCTTTGCGCGCTCCCGTCCCAATCGCCTTCAGCTTGCTGCCGCCCTTGCCAATCAGGATCGCCTTCTGCCCCGCGCGTTCGCAGTAAATCACGGCGGCGATGCTCGTCAGCGGCGACTGCGCGCCCGGCCTCGGCTCCTCAAACCGCTCCACCACCACCGCCGAAGCATAGGGAACCTCCTCGCCCGTCTCCATCAGAATCCGCTCACGGATCAACTCCGCGGCCAGGAACCGCTCCGGCTGATCCGTGAACTGGTCCTTTGGAAAATACCGCTCGCCCTTCGGGAGCACATCGATCAGCTTCGCCAGCAGCCGATCCAGCCCATCGCGCTTGAGCGCGGAAATCGGAATCACCTCGGCAAAGTCATACAGTGAAGCCAGCCTCTCGATCAGCGGCAGCAACTTCGCCCGCTCAATGCGATCGATCTTGTTGATGAGCAGAAACACCGGGCAGTCCAGCTTCCGCAGCAGCTCGAAAACAAAAGCGTCTTCGCCTTCGCCGCGTGCAGCCGAACCTTTTTCCCGCGCTCCCGCCGCTTCCGCGGTCCCCGCCTCCGGCAAGTCCAACCGCCGCGTCGCGTCCACAATCAGCAGCACCGCGTCCCGCGTCTCCAGCGCGTTGTGGACCTCCTGCATCATGCGCTTGTCCAGCGACGTTCCCGGCTTATGCACCCCCGGCGTATCCACAAAAACAATCTGCGCCGCCGGGTGCTTCCCCTTCACCGCCGGAACCTCCAGCACTCCATGGATGCGGGTCCGCGTGGTCTGCGGCTTGGCCGTCACGATCGCCACCTTCTCGCCCACCAGCGCATTGATCAGCGTCGACTTTCCCGCGTTCGGACGTCCGATAATGGATACAAATCCCGATTTCAAAATGGACCTCGACTCATTGGCCATGGCTCCCAGCCTGTTTTGGAGCGGCGGATTTAATGAAAAAACTTCCCGCGATCTGCTGCAATTCATTCATTCTATTATGTTTTCCGAAAGGGCCGTTGCTGTAGTTCATTGATTCTAAAGAAGTTTCTGAAAATGTGGCTGTTGCAGTTCATTGATTCCATTGAGTTTTCAGTGAAATTTCCGGCACAAAACGAAACGGACCGCCGACAGGCGATCCGCTCTAATTTCCGGTCTCTATTTCTATTATATCAATTCCAGAGAAATAACCGGACATCTGATGTGGCGGGTTAGTTGGAAAGAATGGATGGTCCATCGGCCAGCAGTGCACAGGGCTGAAGAGGCTGCGGAAAAACTCGTGTCCCACGGCCAAAACCATCCCTCAGGGGCTCAAGCCCTGATTTGTTTTGAACGTCTTGCGGCACGGCTGAACAGCTTGCTGAAAAACTCGTTCGGCGGAAGGAAACCACCCCTCAGCGGCTAAAGCCGCATTGATTTCAGGTCACTTAACGGACGGGCTGAAGCCCGTCCCCTTCAAAAGCCGATTCAAACCTGACTTTTTCAGCAAGCTGTGAAGCCGTGCAGATTTGTTCAGCGGCAACAAGGGCTCAGTTGTTCGGCTCGCCGGGGGCCACGCGCCCCACGCGCAGCCGCTCAATTCTCCGGTCCGTCGAGGCCAGAATCTCAAACCGCATCCCGTAGCGCTCAACCACTTCCCCGGCTTGCGGAATCCGTCCCGCCGCCTCGCTCACCAGTCCCGCCACCGTCGTCGCCTCCGACTCTTCGGGAAACTCACCGTTCGCGTCCAGCAGTTCGCCCATGCGATCCACTTCCAGATTTCCCGGAACCACCCATGAGCCGTCCGGCTCCCGCGTCACCGCCTCGTGCTCCTCTGTCTCGTGCTCATCGGTGATCGCTCCCACGATCTCTTCGATAAGATCCTCAATCGTGACCAGTCCGGCCACGCCACCGTACTCGTCAATCACAATGTCCATGTGCTGCTTGGCGCGCTGCATGTCCCTCAGCAACTCGTTCACCCGCTTCGTCTCCGGAACAAACGCCGCCGGCCGCTGAATCGCGGCCACCGTCCGCGCCCGCGCCTCCGCATCGCAAATCCGCAGCAGGTCGTGCGCAAACGCAATCCCGGTAATGTGGTCCAGCGATCCCTCATAGACAGGCACGCGCGAATAGTCCTCTTTCTCCAGCATCCGCAGAAACTCCTCCAGCGTCGTTTCCGCGGGCACGGCGAACATCTCCGGACGCGGAGTCATCACCTCGCGCACCAGCTTGTCGCCGAACTCCACCACCGACCGCACCAGTTCGCGGTCGCTCTCCTCCAGAATCCCTTCTTCCTCGCCCGCCTCAATCAGCGCGTCCACCGCCTCATGCACCGTCTCGTCCTGCGTCTTCGGCGCCGATTCCGCCAGCGCCGCAATCGACAGCAGAAAGCCCAGAAACAGCGTCACCGGAGTCATGACGTAGAAGAGCACACGCAGCGCCCCGCGCCATCGCACAATCCACTCCCCGCGCGTGCGCGTGAAAAACACAAACGGCAAAAGCTGATTGCAGCCCAGAATGACAATGATGACGCCCAGCACCGCCTGCGCAATCTCCGCCGTCGGCCGCTGCTCCCCGGTTCGGTGATAAAACAGCAGCACGCCAAACAGCAGCGTGACGCAGGCCAGCGAGAGTTGCGTCCAAATCGCCGCCGACAGCCGGATATGCTCCCGGCTGAGCCCCAGCCGCGGCTCCACGCGCCGCTCCCAGGCCTCTATGTTCTCCTCGAACTCGCGCGAGAGAAACTTTCCCATCTCCGAATACAGCCGGTCCACGTACGAGGCCAGCGTAAGCACCGCCAGCAGCGCCACGATGACCAACGCGGCCGCAATCCTCATGGCCTTCGACCCCGCTTCGGTACGCCCGCTTTCGCTCCGTCCGCCCCGGCCCGCGCAATCAGTCCTTCAGCCAGACCCAGCTTCTTCCGCAACGCGTTTTCCTTCCGCGCCATTTCTCCCGAATCCGTCTCGTGATCAAACCCGGCCAGATGCAGCGCCCCGTGCAGCAGCAGCACGCGCAATTCCACGTCCAGCGAATGCCCGCGCCGCGCCGCCTCGCGCGAGGCCGTCTCGACCGAAATCGCC
>JBAUHD010000042.1:0-12940 GCA_049680085.1 Acidobacteriaceae bacterium | reverse complement strand
TTTGCCGCGCAGAATGAGCGCCGCCTGCATTTCGGATTGGGCGAGAATCCGCGAATTGACAAGGCTGTTATTCGTTGGCCTTCCGGAGATATCCAGACAATCGACAATCTGGCACCCGACCAGCTATACAAGATCAAGGAGCCGGAATGAGTCACCCGACTATCGCGATTCCATCATCGCAGCCGGCTAAGCCGCCGCAATGGAAGAAGTGGCTCTCGCTCGACAACCGCTTTGTCCCGCCGGTCTTCATCACTCTCATTCTGCTTGGCGGTCAAATTGGTTTTGGGATTCTGGAGAGCTATGAAAAGACTCTCCTGGCCATCGGTACGGCCATCCTCGCTGAAGTTGTTCTAAGTCGGATCTATATGGGTAAGTGGCCCTACTTCGCCAGCGCCTATATTACCGGTATCAGCGTTGGTATTTTGCTGCGCTCGCCAGCCTACTGGCCTTACGCCGTCTGCGCAGCAATCGCCATTGCCTCAAAATACGTTCTGCGTTATCGAGGACGCCATCTCTTCAATCCATCAAACTTCGGTATTTGCGTCGTTCTTTTCCTACTGCCCACGACCGCTGCCATGCTTAGCATCCAATGGGGCAATAACGTATGGTCGATGGTGGTCATCTGGCTTCTTGGCAGCGTCATAATCTGGCGTCTTCGCCGCTTCCATATTTGCGCCACCTATGCGATCGCCTTTGTTTTGTTGGCCATTTTGCGCGCGCATATCCTTCACGAACCGGTATTGTCTGAGATATCTCCCGTTACCAGCCCTGAGTATCAGCTTTTCATCTTCTTTATGATTACTGATCCTAAAACTACGGTGAAATCTAAAACGGGGCAGATACTTGTCGTGATCGCCGTCGCCATTCTCGAGATGTTTTTTCGGTTCGACCAGAGCGTCTATGCTGAACTTTACGCTCTGTTCTGGATTGGACCCATAGCGCTGCTCATTGAAATGTGGCTCAACGCGCGCCGCATGAAGTCCACGCCTGAACGCTCTGCAGTTCTTCCGCCGCCGCAAACGGTCCGTCCCTGAGTGATCGAAGGAACCGCCTTGAAACCTACACTTCTTTTGCTATTCTCCCTTGCGATGATGACTGGCTGCAACCGCCACCCTACGGGTAAGGGCCAGCCTTCCTCATCCCCACGGGCCTCCGCAGTCACTTCGATTCACGACACGTCGCCCCGCCCTGCGACCCAACCACGACCTTCGGGACCAATCACCTTTACCGACATTACGGCACAGGCTGGAATCCACTTCGTTCACAACAACGGTGCATTCGGAAAAAAGTACCTGCCTGAAACCATGGGCAGCGGCGTCTGTTTCATCGATTACGACAACGACGGCTGGCAGGACATCTTGCTCGTCAATTCCATGGATTGGCCCGGCCATAAGAAGCACGCTTCCTACCCCGCGCTCTACCACAACAACCACGACGGAACCTTCACCGACGTCACACGCCAGGCCGGCCTCGATGTCGAAATGTACGGAATGGGCTGCGCCGTGGGCGACTATGACAACGATGGCCATGATGATATCTACATCACCGCGGTCGGAACGAGTCATCTGTTTCACAATTTGGGCAATGGCAAGTTTCGCGATGTGACCACCGCAGCCGGGGTCAGTTCGCCGGGATTCGCCGCCAGCGCCGCCTGGTTCGACTACGACCATGACGGCAAGCTCGATCTTGTGGTCGATCATTATGTCGATTGGTCGATAGCAACCGACAAGACTTGTTCGCTCGATGGAAAGCACAAATCCTACTGCACTCCCGAGTTATACAAGGGCCAGAGTATCAGGCTCTATCATAATGAGGGCAATGGCAGGTTCAAGGATGTGACGAAAGCCTCTGGACTCTATGATCCCTCAGATAAAGCCCTTGGCGTCGCGCTCATTGATTACGATAATGACGGCTGGCTTGATCTATTTATTACAAACGATACCCAACCGAACAAGCTTTACCACAATAATCACAACGGAACCTTCACCGAGACTGGATTTGCCGCGGGCGTAGCCTTCAGCGATGCGGGCAAGGCTCGCGCTGGAATGGGCACTGACGCCGCCGATTACGACCGCTCCGGACGCCAGAGCCTGGTTATCGGCAACTTCACCAACGAGAGTATGGCCCTCTATCATAACGACGGCCAGGGACTGTTTTCCGACCAGGCAATGAGCGCTGGAATAGCCCTTCCTTCAGCCAAGTCGCTTACTTTCAGCACCTTTTTCTTTGACTATAACCTCGATGGCCTGCCTGATATATTCGCCCTCAACGGCCACGTCGCCGACGACATTTCCGTGATCCAACCCAGTCTGAGCTATGCTGAGCCTCCGCTGCTTTTTCGCGATACAGGCCATGGGAAATTTGAGGACGTTTCACAGAAAGTAGGACCGGCGCTGCGCCGCCCCGTGGTCGGGCGCGGGGCCGCCTACGGCGACATTGATAACGATGGCGATCTCGACCTGGTCCTGACCTCCAGCAACGGTTCTGCGCGGCTTCTGCGCAATGATAATGGCAATCAGAACGACATGCTGCGCGTCAAGACGATTGGCACGCGCTCCAACCGCGACGGAATCGGGGCGAAGGTAATCCTGACGACTTCCACGGGGCAACGAATCGATGAAATGGTCAAGAGCGGATCAAGTTATCTTTCTCAGAGTGAGCTGCCGCTGACATTCGGCCTCGGCAAGCCAGATCCAAGTAGGCGAATTAGCCTTGCGATTTTCTGGCCCAGCGGCCACAAGGATCAGATCGCCGATATCCACCCCGATCAATTCATTACGGTGGAGGAAGGTAAGGGTATCGTTGCCGCGCAGCCGATCAACTTTGCATATAAGGCTGCGAAGTAGCGGGCCGGAAACCGCACCGCTCCAGCATCGCCATAATCTCGCGTTCAGTTGCGCCAACTTTATGCGCGGATTTGAGTAGGTCCTCCGCTTCTATTGGATACCAGTTCCCGCGGTCCTGCCTCGACAGTCCCGCCACGTCAAAAGGCTCGATAACGCGAAATATCTCGTTAGTTAAGTCTTCCGATTCCTTGCCCGGACGTATTTCATGCGCCTGGTCCAGCACCGCTCTGCAAGCAGGGCCAAACTGTGGGTGATCATGCAATAGAAATGAAGATGCCAAGTGCGGCTTTCTTAGTCTGCGCGCAGCTTCCGAATAACTGGCCGCGGCGAAGTAGAGCCGCGATATCGCCGTGAAGACGGGAAAGTTATCCATCGTTGCATACAGCGCCCCAATCAATCTGGAAGTTGCAACCAGTTCATTGTCCGTCTGCGCGGCATAGCTTTCAAGGCGTGCGCTGAGGTCCCGTGTCCCCCAGTTGTGATCGAAAATTTCAGCCAGCCTCTCGATACCTAACAAAGCAAGCGGGAAACCCGTAGAGAGAAGCGGATCAACGAGACCTGCTGCGGAAGGCAGCAGTGCCCAGTTATCTTTAGCTATAACCGCACTGCGAAATCCGACCTGCGCAAGGTAGCGGAATGGCTGAACGGACTTTGACTCCGCAAACTGATCCCGCAGCACCGGAATGCGGGCCAGCAGCCGTTCCCATGCCTCGCGACCTTCCCGCAGTTGTAACTCCTCTGCTAACCCGGTTACGGCCACGACTCCAGCGCTGGTTACTCCATTGTTAAAGTGCAGCGCCCATACCCAGCCGCCGTCGAAGATATGGTGAACCGCGGCATCGTCAATCGGATAAGGGGCATATTTCCATCGGTCATCTTCGTACAATGCATCAAGCCGCTTTACTCCGGAGAAATGACTGTACAGGGCTTGTGTTGCCGGAAAACCCGGTAATTCTCTTTCTCCCAAGCCGAGAGCCTGATGCAGAAAGCCACGTGGTCCCGAGGCATCCACGACAAAGCTCGCCTTTATCTCTACTTCATGGCCTTGACGTACGCCGCGCAAGTGCATTCCGTCGCCACTATTGACGCAACCCTGCAGATGCAGTTCATCCAGATACTCAGATCCCATGCTTCGCGCTTGCTGCATAAGAAACTGGTCGAAGTCAGCACGATACCAGTGCGTGTCGGAAATTTGATCATGGGGACTGGCAGCCACGAGCAATTGGTTTTCCCGATTCATTCGCGATTTCTTTTCTCCAAGCGAATGATGAAAGAAACTAAATCCCCGTTTGAGACCGCAGGCGAGTTCTAAATGCGTATCCTGCCAGACTCCCCACTTAGTAAGCTGCTTTACCTCCGGCAGGTTATACCGCGTCGCCAATTCTTCGAGCAAAAGATTAGAAAGCGGCGTCGAAGATTCCCCTATCACCACCCGAGGGTGCCGCCCGCGCTCCAGCAGGATGACGCTCCGTCCCAGCCGCCGCGCAATCATTGCCAGCAAGGACCCGGCGAACCCCGAGCCTACAATCGCAAGATCATATTGAGAATAGGTGCTCAACTTGTCTCGCATCGTTCGCAATGCACTGCGTCGGGGATTCGCTGGCTCATGTTCATTGCACGCAAGCGGTTCACGCGCGCATCGAAACAGCAGGCCTTCTCAGACTCGGGCCTTATATCCCACAAGTCAGCAAATATCCGACCCCTTCCGAGCCTCATGCCGTAGTCCATAGCCGATTCCATCGCGCTCAAATTCGGCGGAATAAATTCGCCATCCGCGGCAAGCGCCTCCATCGCGCCATTCCCGCCTCGTGTAGGTATCAGCGTTACCACTGTTGCTCCGCAATCAAACGCAAATTCCAGCGAGCGCTCTACCCAGTACACTGATTCGGCCGGTTTTATAAATGGAGGCTGCACCAGAATGAAAACTCTCAGGTCAATCGAGTTGCGTCGCAGAAAACTTGCGGCTTCAGCAAATTGCTCCAACGTCATGCGCTTGTTCAAATTATTCAAAGCTGTCGGATGCGCAGTCTCGAGCCCCATGGCGACTTCCAGTTTTCCATCCAGCAAATCGCGAAACTCCACACACCGCCTGCCCAGAAAAGCCGGATGGCACTCTACGATGACCCGTTCAAATTGCTGGACACGTTCGGCGATAGCGGCATAATCCTTCACGGGAATCGCAGCCGGATCGAAAAAGCTGCCGCTGTTATAGAGCTTGACCATGCGGGCGCGCGACATCCGCTCCAGTGCAAACTCAATCTGTTTCGGAATCGCTCCTTGCGGTACAGATTCCGTGAGCGTGTTGCGCCACAGGTCGCACATCACGCAATGGAACGGGCATTCGCGATTGGTGAGAAGAATAGTGGCAACCGGCAGGATTTCTCCGTCAGTTGCACGCTCCTCTTCTGAAAAAAAGGCGTAAGGCTCGAACGGGTTGAGCGCCGCGCGCGGGCCGCGCCCGGCCAGAATCCACCGGTCTCGCGCAGCCGCTCTATCCGGATAGCTCGACGGCACGGCGGCTCCTCAGAGGTAGAGCGACAAAAACTGCTTGCGGTATTCCGCTTCGCGAAAAGGCAGCCTGCTTCGCAGGGCGTCCGCGGGGATTGCGCCATGCTGAAATCTCCGCTTTGGGGAAACCGGCATTTTCATTCCAGTGACGGCGGCAATTCCGCGCGATACAATCTCGCCCTTCAGTTCGTACAGGCACTCCACGCTGTAATTTGTCAGTTTGATAAACGGAATCGCCTCCGCCACAGCGATGACTTCAGGACGGGTAAACGGGCTGAAGCCACTAAATCCAAAATGGCGCGCTGGAGCATAGGTTCGTGTATAAGACCGGCTAAGTCCTCCGCTGTAAGTCAAGGAGTGCTTGATCTTACCCACCCCCCAGCCTTCCTGGTAAAGCATTGGATTGTTGACCACACTTCGGATCGTGAGTTCAGGATTCTCTTCAATCGGATAGTCCTTGAGGTTCTCATCGCCGCCATCGCCATCCAGCAGATACTTCCATTCCGGGTAGCGCTCGCGAATGCCGCGGCAAAGCGCGAGCACCATGGTAGCCGACTCGACATCGAGCGACTGATAGTCTTCAATGATGCGAATGGTTTCTTCCGGATTCAGGCGCGACCGTTCGGCTTCAATGGGTTCAAGAAACAGTCCGAGGTCTAATGCATCCAGAAAAGCGCGCGCCTGCTGTGCATCCGGCCCGTTTCCCAGGTCAAGAACAAAGGCTTTCAGCCGGCCAGGATTCATACCAAGCCGTTGCATCACATGGTAAGTCGCCAGGAAGACACTTCCGCTGTCAATGCCTCCCGAAAAGAAAACCCCTATCGGCTCCTGCGGCGGGACTCGCTTGAGCCACAGGGATATTTCTTCCGTGAGCGCGCCGATATAGGCCTTTCCTATTTCGTCCAGATTCGTAGAAAGCGCTCCAGATACCGGAGTGAAGAAGCGAGTATAAACGGGATCGGGGTCGGGGCATCCTATAAGTTGAAGCTCAACAATATAATGCGCCGGAACCATTCTGGTATAACTCGGATGAAACTGGCCTTCCAATCCTTCGGATTTCAACCAGTTATAAATGGCATCAATTCTCGGGGCCACAATCAATACCGGCCCTTCCTGCCGCTTGGCCAGAAAGTAGCGCATGGGCCTGTCGAGGGAACGGGCCATTGTCACCGTTTTTCCTTTGCGCGCGAGCAGCGCAAACGATCCCTGGATACGCCGGACCGAGTCCGGACTTCCGCTCAGCAAGCGCTCGCGAGCTTCCTCAATCGAAAAATTATAGATTTGATTCGCGTCCGGATCGGTAAGATCAACGACGCGCTCTACATATTGGTCCACAAGCCGCCCCCAAAACGTTTTCCCATTCAGTTTACGCCGCCGCGAAGCAAACCTTTCGCGGTTCTGGAGTTTGTGCCGGGGATGCTTTATTCTGGCTCTGTCCCCGTGAAAATCGCATATTTCGTCAGCCACCCCATCCAATATCAGGCGCCTTTGCTGCGGCGAATCGCGCAGGAGCCCGGCATCGAGCTTACCGTTTTCTATTTCAGTGATTTGTCGGTACGGGGATACATCGATGAGGGATTTGGCGGCATACAGGTCCACTGGGATGTTTCCCTGCTCGATGGCTACACGCATGAATTCCTTCCGGGATTGCGGAAACGCGACAGCCTGGGCTTTGCGACCCCGGTAAATTACGGAATTATTTCGCGGCTTCGCCGCGGCAAATTTGACGCGGTGTGGGTGCATGGATACCACATGCTCAGTGCGCTCCACGCCATCGTGGCCGCGAAAGTTCTCGGCATTCCGGTCCTGCTGCGCGCGGAGTCCACTCTCGACGACCGCCCGCGCAGCCGCGCAAAACTACTGACGAAGAAGTTTTTCTTTACGCTGCTCGGCACATCGGTACGTTGTGTTTTGCCCATTGGCACGAAGAATGCTGAGTATTGGCGAGCGTCTTTTGGCGCGAAGATGCCGGCTTTTCCCATGCCGTATGCCGTCGACAATGAGTTTTTCCGGCAATTCGCGGCACAGGCCGCGATGCGCCGCGAGACCCTGCGCAGCGAACTAAATCTCAAGCCGGGCCTACCGGTCTTCCTCTTTGCCTCGAAGCTCCAGCAGCGCAAGCGGTGCATTGATCTTGTGGAGGCATTCCTGCGTCTCGCTCCGTCGCCCGGAACCGACCCTCCAGCCTACCTTCTCATCGTCGGAGACGGAGAGGAGCGGAAAACCATCGAACAGCGCATCCAAGCCTCCGGCTCGGCGAACATCCGCATGCTTGGGTTTCAGAATCAGAGCGAGCTGCCGCGCTTCTTCGATCTTTGCGACGCCTTCGTTCTGCCTTCCATTCACGAACCCTGGGGGCTTATTGTCAATGAAGTCATGAATGCCTCGCGTGCCGTCGTCGTTTCCGACCAGGTGGGTTGCGCTCCCGACCTGGTTCGCGACGGAGTGAATGGATTCGTCTTTCCCGCGCTCGATATCGACGCGCTCAGCGCCACGCTGCGCCGCTTTATCGAGGATCCCTCGCTGGCACCCGCGATGGGTAAACAATCGGCGGCGACCATTGCCGCCTACAGCTTCCAGCAGGACGTGGAAGCCCTGCGCCGTGCGTTGGCCTTCGTTGTTCCAGGATTCAACGCCTGATGCCGGCCACGCGCAGTATCCTCTATGTTTCCCCTTTACCGTCCAACTCCACGGCGTTCTACCGCCTGGAAGCGTTCCGGCGGCTGGGTCAGCAGGTGCATCCCTTCGATCTCCAGCCGTACACCCCGTCCGGACGTTTCGCCTACCGGCTGCAATACCGATATCCGGTGGGGCCGCTCATCGCCCGCGTCAATCGCGATCTTCGCAGGCGCGCCGCAGAGCTTCGTCCTGATGTGGTGTGGTTTGAGAAGCCGCTGCTGTTCACTCGCGAGACGCTGGACGCCATTCACAAGACCGGCGCGCAAATCATCTTCTATGTTCAGGACGGCCCTTTTGGCCCGCGCAACGACGGCTGCTGGCGGCAGTTCATGAAGGTGTACGACATGGCCGACCTGCACTGCCTGGTGCGCAAGGCTGATGTCGAGCGTTACCGCGTCTGGGAGCTGCCGTTTGTCGAAACCATGTTCAGCTTCGATCCGCTCATGCAGTTCCCGCCGCCGCCCGGCTTCAGCGAGGCCGAGCGCATCCGCGACGTTTCCTACATCGGCCACCCGTATGAGCAGCGGCCCGAGTTCCTGCTCAGGCTGGCCCGCGATCATCGGCTGCCCGTGTTCGTCAACGGCAATCGCTGGACGCGCGTGCTCAGCGCGGAGGATCTTCAATGGTTCAAGCTCGGCGAATTTCTGCCCGCCGAGCCGTACCGTACGGCCATCTGGCAATCGAAGATCAATCTCAGCTTTGTAACCGAGGACAACGAGGACGACATCGCGCACAAAGCAGTCGAGACGGCCGCTTGCGCCGGATTTCTGCTGGCGCTGCGCACGCCCGGCCATCAGGCGATCTTTGAGGAAGACCGCGAAGCGGTTTTCTTTTCCTCAGTGGAAGAGTGCGCCGACAAGGCCCGCTTCTATCTCAGCCGTCCGAGCCTGCGCGAGGCCATCGCCGCGCGCGGACGCGAACGTGCCGTGCGCGGGGGGTATGACAACGACACCCAGCTCGCCCGTATCCTGAACCATCTCGATGGCAAGCCGGATTAGCCGGATCAGAGCCCGAGGCCGCCGTCCACACCTAATATCTGCCCGGTGATGAAGTGCGGGCCAGTCGCAAAAAACAAAACCGCCTCCGCCACTTCGGCAGGGCTGCCGTTGCGCCGCATGGGAGTCTTCCGCACGAAGTGCTCGTACTCCGCCGACGGCTCGCCGCTTACAATCATGCCGGGAGCCACGCAGTTGACGCTGATCTCCGGTGCGAAGGCTTTGGACATGGTGCGGGTGAGCATGTGCAGGGCGGCCTTGGACGTGCAGTAATGCGCGTGCGTGGGCCAGGGATGCAAGCCGCCCAGCGATCCAATATTGATAATCCGTCCCCGCGTCGCCTTGAGGTGGGGCAGCGCAGCCTGGGCCACCAGAAAGGGGCCGCGCGTATTCGTCTCAAACATTGCGTCCCATTGCTCCACGGAGAGGTCCTCGATCGCGGCCGTTTCAAACCGTCCCGCGTTGTTCACCAAAATATCGATCCGCCCATAATCCGCCGCCACCCGGGCCACGGCGCCGCGAATGCTCTCCGGCTCGCGCAACTCGGCGTGGACGGCGACGGCCCTGACGCCCAATGCCTGAAGCTCGCATACCGTTTTCGACGCCTGCTCCGCCGATTCGCGATAGGTAATGGCAACGTCGGCGCCCTCCCTGGCCAGCCCCAGCGCAATCGCGCGCCCAATCCTCCTGGACCCGCCTGTCACCAGCGCGCATTTTCCCCGCAGCGTATTCATGAAATTAGTTTAGCGGCAGGGACAGCCCTCTTGCGCCCATGCAACATCCAAACCAGCTTGCTACCATCCATACAATGAAGGCCCGCCGTACTGAAATCCTGATCAGAACCGTCCTTGTGGTGGCGGTGCTAGTCGTCTGCCTGAATGCATGGCTCGCCTTTCGCTCGGTCCAGGTTCTCGATGACAGCCACTACTGGGTGGCCCACACCTGGCGCGTCATCAACACGCTGGAGCGGATCATCGGCTCGATGAAGGACGCCGAAACCGGAAACCGCGGCTATCTGCTCACCGGCGATCCCACTTATCTTGCGCCGTACACGAACGCGACCCGCGAGCTCCCGGGGCAGTTCCAGCAGATACTCGCTCTCACCTCCGACAATCCCCGCCGCCAGAGGCAAATCGGGACCATGCGCGCTCTTGTCGATAAGCGCCTCGAGATTCTCCAGACCGGGATTGACCAGTTCCGCGCCGGAAACCGCGATAAGGCCAGACTGATCATTCAGGGCGGCACCGGCCAGGCCCAAATGGACCAGTTGCGCTCCATGACGACCTCGATGCAGAACGAGGAGCGTCAGACCCTTGCGCAGAGAATCGCGCATTCCGACCACGCCAGAATCGATTCCCAACTGACGATTCTGATTGTGAGCGCCATTGATATTTTCCTTCTCGCGCTTGTTTTCTGGCTGATGGGCCGCGAGCGTGCGCTCCGCCAGAAGACCGCGGCGGCAGCCGACCGTCTCTCCAGGCTTCAGGCCATCAGTGATGTTGGGCTCAGCCGGCTCACTCTCGACGATCTGATTCGTGCCCTGCTCGACCGGCTGCGCAGTGTTGTCCACGCGGACGGCGTCCTTTTCTGCAACTGGCGGGCGGGCGAAATGGAGGTGGTCGCATCCAGCGGCGTAACCGCCGGCCGCGGGCTGCGCGTAAAGCTCGAACCCGGCAGCCCGCTCCATGAGGCCGCCGCTGATGGCAAGCCCGTCACCCTCCAGGGCGCATCGGCGCAGTCCATTCCTGTGGAAGGAATGCGCGGTGAAATGGCCTCGATCCAGGTTCTTCCGGTTACCGTCGCCGGCAAGGTTGACGCGCTGCTCTTGGCCGGACGCCGCAGTCAGGATCCGTTTGAAGATCAGGACGAAAGTCTCGTCGGCGTAGTCGCCGACCGCATCGGGCTCGCCCTGGATCGCGCCAAAGCTTACGATGCCCAGCGAGAGGCCCGCCAGAGAGCCGAGAAGAGCGCCGCTGAAGTCCAGGCCCTGAATGATGAGCTCGAAGAGCGCGTTCAGACTCGCACCGCCGAGTTGGCCGCCACCAACCGTGAGTTGGAAGCCTTCAGTTATTCCGTCTCTCACGATCTGCGCGCTCCCCTGCGCTCGGTGGACGGCTTCAGCCTCGCGCTGGAAGAGGACTTCGCATCCGCCGTCAACCAGGAGGGCCGCGACTATATCCGGCGCATTCGGGCGGGCGTGCAGAAAATGGGACAGTTGATTGATTCGCTGCTGCTGCTCTCGCGCATCACGCGCGCTGACCTGGCGCGCGAGCAGGTCGATGTCTCCGATCTGGCCGGGGAGGTTGCCCGCGAGCTCCGCGCGCAGAATCCCGGACGGAACCTTACCTTCCGCATTCAGCCCGGACTCGAAGCGGATGCCGACCCCAGTCTGCTGCGAGTGGCGCTCGAAAACCTGCTCGGCAATGCCGTCAAGTTCACCGCCCGCGAGCCGGAGGCCATCATCGAGTTTGGCCGCTCGCCGGAGACAGCGGAGTTCTTCGTCCACGACAATGGCGCGGGATTCGACATGAGGTACGCGGACAAGCTCTTTCAGGCATTTCAGCGATTGCACGGGGAACGCGAATTCACGGGCTCCGGCATCGGTCTGGCCACCGTCTCGCGCATCATCCAGCGCCATCTGGGGGGCATCCGCGCGGAAAGCGCCCCCGGCCAGGGTGCGACCTTCAGCTTTACGCTAGGATAGGAGGAGTATGGTGGAACCGACAAAGACGATCCTGCTCGTCGAGGATGATTCCGATCACGAGCTGCTCACGATTCGCGCCCTTCGCAAGGCGAACATTGCGAATGAAATTCGTGTCGCCCGCGACGGCGAAGAAGCGATTGATCTGCTCTTCGGCTCCGGCGACCATGCGCTCAAGGCCAACCCCCAGGTCGTTCTGCTCGATCTTAAACTGCCTAAAGTGGATGGACTCGAAGTTTTACGCCGCATTCGCGAGAATGAGCGCACCCAGATGCTTCCCGTCGTCGTCCTCACTTCGTCTGATGAAGAGAGCGACATCGTGCGAAGCTACAAGCTGGGCGTCAACAGCTACATCCGCAAACCGGTGAACTTCACGGAATTTGCCGAGGCGACACGGCAATTGGGCATGTATTGGCTGGTATTGAACGAATGTCCTCCGAACCCAAGCTGAATTCGAAACCGCTGCGCGTCCTGCTTGTCGAAGACAGCGCGGACGACGCGCTGCTGGTCGAGCGGCATCTGCGCCATGCGGGCTATGACCTGTTCGCGCAGCGAGTGGAAACCTCCGCCGAAATGAGTGAGGCCATGCTCGACCCCGCCGGGTGGAATCTGGTTCTCGCCGACTATCATCTGCCCAACTTCAGCGCGCCCGAAGCCCTCAGCGCCCTCAAATCCTCCGGCTGCGATATTCCCTTCATCATGATGTCCGGCGCGGTCGATGAAGAGACCGCCGTCTCGGCCATGCGCGCCGGCGCGCACGATTACATTGCCAAGCAGAACTTGATCCGCCTGGTCCCGGCCATCGAACGTGAACTGAAGGAGGCCCTTGGACGCCGCCTGAAACGCGCCGCCGAAGCCGCCCTCCGCACCAGCGAGGAGCGTTTCCATCGTCTCGTCGAGGCCATGCCCCTCGCCCTGCTCATCAGTGACGCTTCCGGCCGCGTCATTTATGCCAATCAAGGGGCGGAGCGGCTGCTCGGCTACACGCGCGCCGAGCTTGAAACCGGGGCCGTGACCCTCAATCGTATTTTCGCCGCGGCTGGACCGTGAGAATCGCTGCTCAAGCGCTGGGCTCATGGCAACGGCGATCCGCTCGAAGTCGAGTGCCGCACCAGCTCCGGCGACTCCGTGCCGGCGCTGGTTGGAGCAGCCCGCCTCAATCGCGACTCCAAACCCGAGCAGCGCCAGTTCGCCGCCTTTCTCGCCGACCT